>CAZPDN010000083.1:0-3328 GCA_964585435.1 uncultured Gammaproteobacteria bacterium | reverse complement strand
GCTGTATGACAGGTTTGTCTACGATAGGAAGCATTTCCTTTGGCATAGCTTTTGTTTGAGGTAGGAATCGAGTTCCAAAACCAGCTGCCGGAATAATGACTTTTTTAATTTTCTTCATGAAGATTTACTGTGATTCACACGTGATTTGTGTGGGCACCTGAATAGAATTATTGATGGTTGCTGTGATGCTTGCAAGTCCTTCTGGCGTGACCGTGAAGGATGCATTGCCATTTTCATCCGTGGTGTTTTGAGTGGTTTGTGCAGTTCCACCCGACACAGCTATGGATACAACAGCCCCGGGCACTCCTGATTCATCTTCACATCGCGCAAAAACATTTACCTCACACGATTCGCCTTTCGCAACTACTTTTGGGAATGACACGGCGAATGACTTTTCAGCAACAGGAGAACATTTTTGCGTTGCTCGGGCACGTAGTGTTGCTGTTTGTTCGAAATAGAGGGAGGTTGCAAACGTTCCAAGAACAAGGAAAAAGACAAGCACAAGCGTTGTGAACTTTTTATCCATATCTATACCTTATCACACTTGATGAGTATTGTCATCAGAATTGTATTGAGGAGCCTGCCAATGACCCATCGAGAATTTTTTGTGCGAGAACATCCTCTACAGAGTTTTGAATAATACGTTGCAGGTTGCGTGCTCCAAAGCGAGGATCGTAGTGTGTTTCTACAAGATTAGCAGTAAATTGGGGTGAAAAAGAGACTGTTGCCTTGTGTTGATCAAACATGCTCTTTGAGATTGACTGGAGCATGCGTTGGGCAATGACAATCATGTCGGCTTTGAGGAGAGGCTTAAAGACGACAATACCATCAAATCTGTTCAGAAATTCAGGCGCAAAGATTCGCGTTGAAATAAGGTGGTCAATGAGTGGTTGTGAAGGTGTTTGTGTCTGTGAGCCACTGGTCATGCGTTCATAGATGAAATCTGCGCCAGCATTGGATGTGGCAATGACGATCAGGTGTGTGCAATCGACTCTCTCCCCTGACCCGTCCACAAAATATCCTTCATCCAGAAGAGGAAGAAAGATGTTCAAGAGCTTCGGGTGAGCCTTTTCAAGTTCGTCCAAAAGGAGCGTCCCATATGGCTGTTTGCGAACTGCCTCTGTTAATTCTCCCGGATCATGAGTCTCGAGAGAGCCGATGAGCTTGTCGATGTCATCTTGGGATTGATATGTCGCCATATCAAAGCGCAGTAGCGAAGTTTGAGAACCGAAAAATGCATCCGTGACGGCCTTGGCAGTCTCTGTTTTCCCCACACCTGTGGGCCCTAAAAAGAGAACAGTTGCTAGTGGTTTGTGGCGTTGGGACAAGGATAACCAGGCTTTTCGGATAGAAGATGTGAGCGTGTGGATAGCTTCATCCTGAAAAAGAACACGTTGTTTGAGCTGAGATTCGAGATTGCGAATCTTTTCAGTCAACTGCGGAGTGAGCTCTGTTGGGATATGAGTTTTTTGCTCAATGATGCTTCGAATGATATGGCCATTGATTGCTTGGGTCTCGGGATGGGCTTGGACATATGAAAATGCCTGATCCAGAAGTTTGAGCGATGCTTCTGGTTGAGGTGTGGTGCTTGAAAAGGCTTCAGACAACCTCACAATCTCTTCAAGAGCGTCATAGGTTATCGGAATCGAATATTCCAGCTCTTTCAAAGGAGAAACATCCATGAGGATGAGTTTTGTCTGTTCGGGAGTTACTTCTGGAATGTCAATTTTTTCAAATACTCCTGCAATTGATTTGGATGGGTAGATATATGTCTGGAACATAGAAGGTGTTGTTGTGGCAATAAACTGAATGTGTTTGGATGTCGCAAACCGTGCAATAACGTGTGAGAGATCAATATGTCCATTGAGAGAATCGACATATCTCTCGATCTGCGGGATATAAATGATGATGTTTTGGGCTGCTACAGCTTCCTCAAAGATTTTCGCAATGATTGCCTCACGGGCAATAAAGTCATGTGCAGTGGCGAGTATCTTTTCAATATCCATGTGTAGAACGCGTTTGTACGCAAGTTTTTTATGCACACCACCATGATAGATAGCCTGCGAGAGTGCTTCGACGATTGCATGCTTGCCAGTACCAATATCACCTGACAGAAGCACATTAGGGCTTGTTTCTTTGATAAGAATAGATTGAATATGTTCAATTTCTGCCTTTCGGCCTATGAGATGAGGTTGATGTGGCTGTTGAACGGTAAGGTCTGTTGAAAATGCATCGAGAGTTGGTGTGTATCCAAATGTCAAATCTCGCCCTATGGGTGGGTTTTTCAGCAATCGCTCCATACTCCACCAGGGTTTTTGGACAAAAGCTGTATAGTACATATCAAACCACTCAACCACTTTTTGATGCTTGCTCTGGTCTGCTAGATGACGCATTGCAAACTGCTGGAATAGCTCCTTCTTTTTCTCGGTTTCGCTCGGCGTTAAAAGGTAAAAGATGTAGCGTACAGGTATTATGCCCGTTGCTACCACATAGATAAACGGAATTGAGAGCATGAATCCTGCCTGAATAAAGATGTATGCGATGAGAATAGATGTTCGCACCATAAACCCAACCAGACGTGACGAAAAGTTCTCACCAATATATGAGGAAAACTGCGCGATATTCATCTTGGAGATATCTTTAACACCTGTGAGTTTCCAAGGAGCTAAAAGTGTCCTGAGCAGTCTTTGCACTGAGAAGTAATATGGCAAAAACAGCATGAGATTAATGATGGCGTTTGTGACATCAGTAAAAATCCGTACACTGTACGCAAAAAAAGATTCATGCATATCTCAGTATACATGCTTGGTAAAGCTCTGTGGACTATTTGCAATTTCGAAGAGCTCGAATTATAATTGGCCTTGTTGCACGTGGTGTGCACAATCATGCGCGCGTAGCTCAGCTGGTTAGAGCGCAGTCCTGATAAGACTGAGGTCCTTGGTTCGAGTCCAAGCGTGCGCACATTTTCTTGCGCTCTTCTTCCCCACCTTCGACCATTTTGTGCTATACTTGCTATAGGTCTTACCATGTATGCATGTGGTAAGATGTGAACTTTGCAATTTGAGGGTGAGGCATATCGTGCAGATTGAACATGCTTGCTTGAGCAAGCGTATTGAGTCCGCGCGATATGCACATATCGCATGAACTGGGCACATGCCCAAGGAGGTGCTGAGATGTTTAGTCGTGGGATGCTTCCAGGGAAGGGGCAACCGTCACAGAAGACATGGAAGCCGGAGGACTACCCCGACCTTCCAGAGAATCTAGCCGATCTATCTGAGCGTGTGGTTGAATTGAGCGAGATGGTCAGGGATTTGAAGCTCCGTGTCAG
>CAZPDN010000082.1:0-3354 GCA_964585435.1 uncultured Gammaproteobacteria bacterium | reverse complement strand
ATGGGATGGGTCAACAGATCCTAAAACTCTCAAAAAATCCTTTCCCAGCGCCGTTCATGCTGTACACATGATTCCTGTAACCCTGTGGAAGTTGCTGGATGCACTCGCGCCCGGAAACCTCACCTACACATACTCTCTTCTTCAAGCAGTATATCAACATACGGAGCCTCAGCTCGTGCTCTATATGCTTCAAAGGAGACTCAAAGAACTTCTACTCATCAGCGTGGGGCTGAAGCCTTCAAAATTAGCCCCTTGGCAAGTACAAAACCTTCAGAGACAAGCGAGGCGATGGGGCATGGGTGAATCCGAGCAAAAAACAGCTCTGCAACGCATGTATCATAAGTTAACAGAGATTGAACAACAATCAAAATCAGGCACACTTGCGTATTCGCTCGATAAAGCCCTTGATATTTGTGCGTGCTTCTATCTAAAATAGCATACTTTATATGGCATCACATCTCATTCCTGATCACGTATTCAGAGGATACGACTTGCGAGGAATCGCCGGAACGGATTTGACTGAGGAGAATGTGGCACAACTAGGCAAAGCATATGCAACATGGCTTATACAAAGAAGAATCCCTGATTGTGTCGTAGGACACGACTGTCGCGTAACAGGTGAAGCCTATTCAAAAGCATTCATCGACGGTCTTACTTCATCAGGCATCAACGTATACGACATAGGACTCACACTAACCCAGATAGCTTATTTTGCTCAATACTATTTTCGAACGAGAGGAATGGTGATGATTACAGCCTCACACAATCCAAAGGAATACAATGGATTTAAGTTTGGTACAGGCTACTCAGAAACAATGCTCTCTGAAGATGTTATCGCATTCAGAAATCTGTACAAATCAGAAAAGTATCTTACTACAGGTTCTGAAGGACGCAGTACTACACATTCAATCACAGAACAATACATGGACGATGTTTTGAGGCACGTTCCACTCTCAAAAAGTTTCAAGGTGGTAGTAGATTCATGTTCTGCTACGACGGGGATATTTTTACCAGATCTGCTCCGAAAAGCTGGCTGTACTGTTATCGAGCAAAATACAGAGCCAGATGGTAACTTTCCCGTGGGAACACCTGATCCTACAGAAAAACATGTCCTAGATCGCCTTGCAAAACGCGTGCTCTTAGAGGGAGCTGATCTTGGTTTTGCGTATGATGCAGATGGTGACCGAATGGGAGTGGTTGATGGAGCTGGCAATTTGATATGGAATGATGTGCTTTGTGCATTGTATGCCAAAGACATACTTCATCACCTACCTGGTTCTAAAATTGTCTTTAATACGTTATGTTCTCAAATGGTCCGCCAGACAATCGAAAACAACGGAGGAACACCCATTATCTGGAAAACAGGACACAGCTTTATCAAAGAAAAAGTTCGACTAGAAGGCGCGCCCTTTGGGGGTGAATTGAGCGGACATTTTTACTTCCTCGACAATTTTTATGGTCATGATGATGGTGCGATTGCATCTCTCCGACTCCTGTCGTTTCTTGCTGAAAATAACATCTCACTGGAAGAAGCAGTTAAAAATCTCCCTTCATACATCTCGAGCCCAGAAATCAAAGTGTCTTGTCCAGATGCTATCAAGTTTACGGTTGTCTCAGATGAATTGGCATCACAGGTTAAAGCACACCACCCCTCAGCTCAATTCACCGAGATTGATGGTATTCGCATGGACGCAGATACTGACATGCTTGTTATTCGAGCATCTCAAAACGGCCCATATCTTACTGTGAAATTTGAATCTAAAACACAAGAAGGATATGAAGCGCTCCGAAAAGAAGTTTCCGATATTCTCCACGGGCATAGTGCTATATCATTTGACGATGGTGTAAACGTTGAATCCCTCTTATCATGAATCTTGACACACCTCAAACATATACGACATTAGACACACAGAATCAGCTTGGATCAATTGAACTGCTTCACAAGCAACTCCAGCATGCTTTCGAGATAGGTTCTCACGTCAAGATCCCGGATTCATATTCTCAGTGCAAGCGCATAGTTTTCTCGGGTATGGGTGGATCATCACTTGGAGCATATGTTATCAAGCATGTTTTTGCACTCGGGATGAAGGTTCCATACGATATCTGGCATGACTACCATCTCCCGGCATACGTAGATGAGTCAACACTCGTTATTGTGCAATCGTATTCAGGTAATACCGAGGAATCTCTCTCTTGTTTTACCGATGCTCAGCATCGAGGGGCATGTATACTTACAATCTCTGCAGGAGGAGAGCTTGAGAAAAGAGCTCAACAACATGGAAATCCTCATTTTCATATGGATCCTATCCATAACCCATGCAACCAGCCCCGCATGGCAATAGGTTATTCTATAGGGTCTCAAATTTCTCTCCTACGTTCTCTAGGTTACATCCTGTGTGATGATGAAGTGGTGAATGACTGTGTCCAGACACTTACTCTCCAGAATGACCTGTACGGTCCCAGACGAGTGACTCCAGAGAATCCTGTGAAAAAACTTGCTCAGACCTGTCTACATCGAGTGCCTCTTTACATCGGAGGAGAGTTTCTTCAGGCCTCCATTCACGCTATGCGCAATCAATTCCATGAAAATGCGAAGTCGTTTGCAGTAGAGCACCCCATACCAGAAATGAATCATCATCTACTCGAAGCACTACCTTTCCCCGCTTCATTTAAAGAAACTGCTCTCTATCTATTCCTAGAAAGTGATTTATATTCACAGCCAATACAAGAACGAATAAAGCATTCCTCAGCCATTGTCCAGGGGGAGGGGTATCGCGTGGAGCATATCAAGGCACGTGGTAAACACGCATTATCCCAGGTCTTTTCGACCATACACATGGGTGCATACATGGGTTTGTATGTTGCCATGCTCGAAGGCATAGACCCGTCTCCCATACCCCATGTAGAAGCTCTCAAAAAGCAACTTGCAAAGTAACGGGAAAGCTCACTATACTGAATGTATGAGCAAATCCAAACATATTCTCTGGTTTTCTGAGGTTAACAAGCACGATGTGGGCATAGTAGGAGGCAAGGGTGCGAATTTAGGCGAAATGTTGCAGGCAGGATTTCCCGTGCCATTTGGCTTTGTGGTCACCGCGCAAGCATACTTTTACGTCATTAAGCACAATGATCTCGCGGATGACATTGAACACTTTATGTCCTTGATTGATTTTGAGAATCAAAACGAACTCGCAGATGGATCAGCAGCTATTCGACGAATGATACGCTCTGCGGAAATACCCCATGACCTCCTGACAGATATACACGAACATTATCACCACCTTGCCCGTGAAGAAGCAAAGGTATACAAAGAGCATGCTTCTAAACAAATCCTCAAACATCTCCAATCAACAC
>CAZPDN010000081.1:0-3398 GCA_964585435.1 uncultured Gammaproteobacteria bacterium | reverse complement strand
GTCTTCACGTGGCTTCTACCATATCTGGACCCTCACAGGAGATATCAACATCAAGGATCTCAAAAATCGACTCAATATTGAAGATGGCGTCATGCGATATCTTCTTCTCACCAAAGAGGACTAATTGAGGTCATTTCATAATTTTTTCATGTTGGAAGAGTAGTATTCAAGAGTTATACATTTTTGATTTAAAGATATGTCATCACGATCAGTAAATAAAGTTATTTTAATCGGTAATTTGACCCGTGACCCAGAGTTAAAATACACACCTGCCGAAACGGCAGTCTGCACATTCGGCCTTGCTACTAATCGAGGTTGGACCACCAAAACAGGTGAAACAAAAGAAGACGTCCAGTTTCACCGCATCGTGTGTTGGCAAAAGCTTGCAGAATTAGCTTCAAATCTCTTGTCTAAGGGCAGAAAGATTTACCTTGAAGGGCGTATTGTTTACCGCCAATTCGAAGGAAAAGATGGTACTCAGAAGAACTTAACTGAAATCGTCATGGACGACTTCGTTATCTTTGATGATCGCAAGGGCGCAGGTGCTGGAGAACAGGTTGCAGGTTCAGATCATCATGACGACATGCCTGTAGCTGATATGGATGAAGATATGCTCAGCACATCTTCCCAAGCATCAGATACAGTTGAGCCTGACGATATTCCATTTTAATGATATAATACACCTATGTCACATAACGACTATTTCAACACATTTGGAAAGAAGCCTGATTACAAGGATGTTGAGACTTTAAAGAAGTTTCTCTCTCCTCGTGGTAAGATTCTCGCTCGAGACAAGAGTGGCCTCACAGCTAAGAATCAGCGCTTGGTGACGATGCAAATCAAACTTGCTCGTTTTCTTGCACTTCTTCCATTCACATCCTATCAGAAGGAGCGACTTGCCCCACAAAAGGCAGCGTAACTGATAGCTTTCAATAACCATAGGCTTTTGTTTATAATGAAAGCCTATGGTAATTGGACTACGCATTCCTCCAAAAGCAGAAGTGCTTGTCTCTACTGGTCAAAACATTTCGTTATCTGACCCCCTTATCAAGCTCAGCTCACAAAGCATATCGCATATAGACGTCGCGTCCGCACTTCGCATTGATCCCTCTCATATTTTTCAACATGTGGGTGTGCAAGTGGGGGATACTATTGCAGAAGGCGATATTATCGCATCAAAGAAAGGTATTCTAAATACAAAACACGTTTCAACTGACATCCCAGGCATCGTAACTTCCATAGACCATGTTCAAGGTACTATAGGTGTTTCAACAGACGCAAGCTCCTTACTGACTCATCAATCATGCGTGGTGGGTTGCGTCGATTCTATCTCAGAAAAGGATCAGCGCATCTATGTAGAGATTGGCAAAGCAGATGTTTTTTCTGGAACATCCGACCAGGACTGTGGAGGTCGACTTGTCCAGCTCACACCTCGTGATTACTATTCATGTGATGAGGATGATGTCATAGATGGGTGTATTCATATGTTTAGTTCACCAACACATATCACATCCAAACTCGAAGCGCTCGGAGCACGATGCATCATGTCTGTTGAAGGACCAGAATCAGATCTGCCATATATTCGCATATCAGCTGATGATTCTGATAAAGTCTCTCATTCTTCCAAGACACATGTTGTATACTCTTTACACGACCAAAAGGTTTATTTGTATACACCAAAGAATTCATGACATCACCCTTGCAAAACATAACACATAAAATGCTTATCACAACGGCACTTATCGCGGTTTTTGCTTCTGGATATGCTGTGGGGGAAAGAAGTGTCCTTCAAACACCAAAAGGTTCAACACACAACCTCAAAGTGGAGAATCAGAAAAATCCAACTGAGCACACTATTGATTTCGCACTTTTTTGGGAAGCATGGAACAAGCTCGAAGCAGCATATGTCGATAAGGAGAAAATTCAACCTGAAAAGCTCTACTATGGAGCAATTAAAGGCATGGTCGCCTCTGTAGGGGATCCATACACCTTTTTCCTGACACCTGAAGAGAATAAAGAAAGTAAGCAAGAGCTTGCAGGAAGCTTTTTCGGAATTGGAGCGGAACTTGGCTTGAAAAATAATGCCATCATTATTGTCACGCCCATCAAGAAGTCACCTGCAGAACGAGCTGGAGTGCGTGCGGGAGACATTATTACGAAAGTAAATGGTGAACCAACTACAAATTGGACGCTCTTTGAAGCTGTAAACAAAATACGAGGTGAGAAGGGCACACACGTCACACTTACCATGTTACGTGAGGGCAAGGATGATGAGATAACTTTCAAGATTACACGAGGTGAAATCGAGGTCCCATTTGTTGAAGTTACCTATGAAGGCACAGTGGCTCATGTTCAGCTTTCTAGATTCGGAGATACTACAGATGACGAGTGGGACAAGCTCGTATCTGATCTCACTCGCA
The DNA here is from genome assembly GCA_964585435.1 of uncultured Gammaproteobacteria bacterium. Lineage (GTDB taxonomy): Bacteria > Patescibacteriota > Microgenomatia > UBA1406 > HO2-37-13b > 2-02-FULL-43-11-A. Next base: position 978 of record CAZPDN010000081.1, on the reverse strand, counting down.
GACGTACACAAGGTACACTCAGCGGTATAGTCCTCGATATGCGTGGCAATCCAGGCGGACTGCTTGACAGTGCAATTCATGTATCCAGTGAGTTTGTAAAGAAGGGCACAACCATAGTGAAACAAGAGTTTGCAGATCAAGACCCTCGGGTCTATACATCGAACCGAAACGGGAGACTCATAGGCGTTCCAACTGTTATCCTACTTAACAAAGGGTCGGCATCTGCATCCGAGATTGTTGCTGGGGCACTCCGAGCTAACACGAAAGCTCCTATAATTGGAGAAAACAGCTTTGGAAAAGGCACAGTTCAAATTGCAGAAGATCTCAGCAAAGGTGCAGGCATCCACGTAACCATATCTAAATGGGTATTGCCTGATAATACGTGGATTCATGAAACAGGCATAAAGCCTGACATCGCGATAAAGAACGATCTTGAAGACGGATTTACACTTACGCGCGAAACAGACAAGCAACTTGACAAAGCCATTGAAACTTTGATAGAAAAGAAAGCGTAAAAATATGCGAAAAGTTCTCATTTTTTCAGGACTACTTATACTCATCTGGTATATTGGCCATGAATCTGGCTCTCAACCCGTGCAACTGCGCAATCCATTCACCTCACCCGATGATCGGATTGTTGAAAAAGTGGATCAAAAGATTCAGGTCCTGACAGAAGAATCAAGCACGATCAAGGCTATTGAAAAAGCGCTACCGTCGGTTGTTACGATAAAAATCACTCGAACAACGCAGTCGCCCGACAGAATCCAGATTGATCCTTTCAACTTTGGATCACCATTTAGACAGATTCCCGGCCGACAGGAGACACTTGAGCGCAATATTGGAAGCGGATTTGCAGTAGGAAAAGATGTTGTTGTAACGAACAAGCACGTTGTATCAGACCCAGACGCATCATACAGCATAATAGTAAGCGATAATGAATATAAAGTTATCGATGTATCTCGAGACCCACTTAACGAC
>CAZPDN010000080.1:0-3435 GCA_964585435.1 uncultured Gammaproteobacteria bacterium | reverse complement strand
CAACAGATGTGGGCAGAATTGTCCATTGCACGCCGTCTGTGGAGCGCGCTAGTTTCAGTCGAGACGGACTGAATGGTTTTGATGGGTTTCCGGGTGGTGTGAGATCAAGCTGAGTATAGCTAAGCGCAATAATGGATTTCTTTGCTTGGAGGTCAGGAATAATAACAGGAGCATTATTGGTTGATCTACCAGGAGCATATGCTTTGAAATGAATAGATTTCATCGACCCAACCTGCCAATATGTGATGTTCTGACTTTTGAAACCTATCACAGAACCCCCTGCAAGAAATGTATTTTTTAATAGTGCCGGGCTTGTGAGTTGAGCTAGATTTGCCACATCTTCCCGTTTGAGCGTGATGGATGAAACAAAGGAATCAAATGTGAGGGTGTTGGGTTCAATATAGATTGATACAGGGCTTGAATTCGGGCTCGATTCAAGAGGTGTGAATGTACCACCGCGATCTTGCTGGTTACTTCCTGATATCTGGGGTGAAGATTCCTGATGTGACGTTCCTGAACATCCACCCGTCTGGAAAGACCTCTGAACTGTTGAGATAGAATTGCCACTCTCATCTGTCCCAGAAATCGAAAAATCATATTTTGTACACATGGTCAGATTAGAAACTAAGGCTGAATGGGAAAGCACACGAGGAGATGTGTCTGTGAGTGTTGTGGTCGACCCGTAAGATGGATCTGTGCCATATTGAATCTGTGTCGAAGTTGCTTCTGACGTGGTATATGCGATGACAGCGCCAGTATGGGTTGTCGTGACGCTGATTTGTGAAGCTGTCGGAGCTTGAGTGTCTATGACGATAGAATCGCTACTTGGTGAACTTGTATTTTCATACGAGTCTGTTGAGCGCACATAAATTGTATGCGAGCCATCTGAGAGCGTAGATATTTGGCATGAGAATGGTTCAGATGCTTCATCGAAAGCTCCATCGTTTGCAGTGCACGATGACCACGCCGATGCCGTTGAATCAACTTGAAATTCCACTGAATACACAGTATTTTCTCCGTCCGATGCGGTGCCTGTCAGTTGCGGAGTAGTATCCGAACTGGGATCAGGTGTCAATGCTGTGAGAGACACTGTCGGGGGGATTCCATCAAACATATAGATAGAAAACTGATCCGAAGTCAGTGCGGGAACGTAGAGGTATTGGCCATTAGCTACAAGATCGTAAGGGTTGTTTAATTTCGTTGCATCGCTGATTACTTGATGAGATTCCATATTTGATGGATCAGATACGTCATATATGACCAATTTCTTTGATAAATAACCCCCCGCAATAACATATGAACCTATCCTATCGAGATAAATAGCAGCATCTAGATTTGTACTATCTTGGATTGAATCTGCGAATGTTGGAGACGAGGGGCTGGAAACATCTATAGAAACAATCACATCGTTTTGCCAGCCAAGAATATAGAGATAACCGTCATAATAGAGACTGTCCTGCCAGTTAGAATCTGGAAATCCTATGTCACTAAGGGATAATGATCCTGCAAGGGAGGGAGAAGATGGTGTGGATACGTTAAAAATTGTGAGATATTCATCAGCACCAGTTGTTGACATGGTGTATACATAGTTTCCGCTCACTTCTCCTCCTAGGTTGCCATTACATTTTGTACCATCGCTTGCAACTGCCAATTCCGTTGGACTAGAGGGCGTAGATATGTCAACAACTGTAAAACATGTTGTTGAATCATCACCGAAAGCATAGAGGTAGTTCCCGCTCACCTTAAGATCGTAAAAAACATGAGTTAGGTTGATGGTAGTGCTCAAGACTGGGCTTGATGCGTCTGAAACATTATATACAGCAAGGAGCGTGCTTCCCGTGCCTCCAGCATATGCATAGTTTCCCGAGACTTCAAGGAAGCGCTTGTTTGCTAGGTTTGTTGTATCTTGTACCTCTCCTGCTTTAACAGGAGCAGCTGGGTTGGATACATTATAGATAGTAATGGATCTGTCTATCTGAGAAAGAATATATGCATACGAACCTTGAACCTGGATAGAACGTGGTCCATCGAGCAGAGTGGATCCATCATCTACAACAGTAGAGACGTGAGACATGGTGGGAGTAACCGCGTACGAAGATGATGGTAGAATCAGCAGAACCAACAATAATGTAATAAAAATCTTGATGTATTTCATGTTACAGTGTTTTCCCAGCAATAATATAGTACCCACCGAGATAATCAGCTACAGAGAGAGTGCGATTACGCTTGTCAAAGACGACATTTTTTAATTGTTTCCATTTCTTTTTATCCTGTGAATGCATAAGCGTATATGTTGTTTTCTTATATGGAGAAAGCGGGTGAACTTGAGGAATCGAAAATGTCATTGTTGATTTTTTCAGTGGACGAATTACGCGAGCGTCATTGAAAGATGATGTGTACCAAAGTTCAAAAGTATCGGAAACTTGCCAGAAGCCATGTATCTTGAGTGGAGTTTTCAGAGGTGTTGAGATGTATTGCACGTTGAGATCAAACGGCATGGTGTTGGAATGTGCAATGATATCTACATTGCCACGGTTTATCAGAGCCCCTTGGTCAGATCTCACCTCAGGAGAAGACGGTGAGCCTGAGTTGCTGATATTCTCTGGAGCTCTTGAGCTTGTATCGATACCTCCACCCGAGGTCACACCAACAGCTTTCCAGTAATCAAGAGAGTTGAATTGTACTTGCGTGACAGTAATCGTATTGCCATTGACACTTTTTGTTTCATTAGCTGAAAAGGTGACTCCTCCAGAACAATTTTTATCTACACGAGAGATTGATTGTGCTTGAGGGCATATCCTCATGGATGATCCTGTTGAACGAGGGACATAGGGAATATAGAGAGTGTAAGATGAGTTTGTGCCAGGAGCAGAATTGAGACCAGAAACAAAACTTCTACCTGCGTCGCGAGATGATTCGGCCTGGACAGCATCCCAGCTTCTGACTTCGCTCAGGTCAGTCGTAACGTCCGCGATGACCTGCGCTTGGCTATTCGAGACACGGATTGTCCTTTGTGCTGAAGTGAACAATGGAGATGCTGTTGTGGCACTTAAGTTTGTATCAACATCAACAGCTCGCAGGCTTGTGACTAATCCAGAAATATACGCTCCAAAGTTTGAATCAAGATCTATGGTATATATTTGGGCTGAGTTCCCTCTAGTGCTTACCAGCAACTGGTTTGTATGTGGCCAGTAGCCGAGAGATACAAATTCATAGGCAGAATCAGAAACTTGATTCCAGTTTGATAGATCTCGGGATCGCCATATGTCCCCATCGCTCGCTATGACATACATATAGTCATCGTCTGCAACAACGAGCTGATTATAGTTTGAAAAATATGTTGCATCGCCATATAAAATACCTACACTAAATGGAAGGTTGTAAGAAGTAATCGTATTATTCGAATTCACACCGTATAGAACATCTCGAGAAGTA
>CAZPDN010000079.1:0-3465 GCA_964585435.1 uncultured Gammaproteobacteria bacterium | reverse complement strand
GTATTACAATGCAAAATCCTTTTCAAATCCTTTTTCACCATACGATCCTGAAAATCTGAGCAATAGATGGACAGATGTTACCCCCTTATCATATTTACATGTTCCAGATGAGCACGTACCAATAGTGATTGAACCTTCTGCTGAGTTATCAGATCCTACTTCCAGATCTCCAACTACACCTCGCGAAACAGTCTCACCATCTACAAGGGCGTCGTAAGAGAATTCATAGTATATGCTCGTGGTTCCTTCAGGCGCATCTGACACAGATAGAATGGCATTTTGTTTCTTGGCATCAGCCTTGAGAGATACAATCACAGAAGCATCTACTGTTGGAATTGTTTGAGATCGAGGCAAGGTTGATTCAGATTTTTTTGTTGATACTGTATCACCACTCTTTCGCGTTGCTATAAAGCCAACAATGACGAGCACAACGACAACAACTCCTACCATGAGCATGTTTCTCTGTTGTGTATTCATAGCTGTATTCTATCTTGAATGAAAGAGACGAGATTGTCAAGAGACACAGATTCTTGTTGCATGGTATCGCGATCGCGAACTGTTACAACACCAGATTCAAGAGTGTCAAAATCAATAGTGATACACATGGGAGTACCTATCTCATCCTGAGAAAGATACCTTTTACCAATGTTGCCTCTGTCATCCCACGCAACATGCAGACCTCGTGACAACAATTGATGATAGACGGATTTTGCTTTCTCAACAAGCTCTGGCTTGTTACGCAGAAGTGGGAAAACTGCAGCTTTATAGGGTGCAAGTGTTGGATGAAGTGCCAACCATGTACGCTTTTCATCGTGTCGATATGCATCGCACACCACAACAAGCATCAATCTGTTGAGCCCTATTGAGTATTCAGCCACATGAGGAATGTACGATTCGCCCGTTTCAGGATCTGTTTCAACAAACGATGTGCCTGAGAATTCTCCATGGCGCTTGAGATCCCAATCGCCTCGATTATGAACACCTTGGAACTCTTTCCAACCAAATGGGAATTGATACTCTAAATCTGTAGCTATCTTATTGTAGTGAGCCCTCTCCTGAAACTCCTGGTCTCGAAAGCGTAGTTTGGACTCGTCGACACCCAAACTCACAAGCCATGCATGTGATTCCTGTTTCAAAGACTCGTAAAAAGATTGTGCCTGATCGGGAGCCACAAAATACTCCAATTCCATCTGCTCAAACTCTCGTGTACGGAATATAAATGGCCCCACCTTTATCTCATTACGAAAGGCTTTACCGATCTGGGCGATACCAAAAGGAAGTTTGAGGCGCTGAGTATCTTTGACAAGCTGATAGTTATAAAAGATAGGCTGGCATGTTTCACCTCGCAAATATGCGGTGGACTTGGCATGTTCCATTGTTCCAACTTGCACCTCGACAAGATTGTTAAATTTCTTCGCCTTTGAAAATGGATTACCATCTGGACTGAGGAGTTTGTGGGTTTCGAGTATCTGGTCAATCTCCTCGGGAGACATTCCATCAACATGCATATCTGGGAGCGCCTCTTCAATGACATGGTCAGCTCGGTATCTCTTGTGTGTAACAATATCTTCAATCATCACATCTGCAAAGGATGCCACATGTCCACTTGCCTCCCAAACTTTGGGGTGCGAAATGAGAGCGCCGTCCAGACCCACCACATCTGATTTTTTATGGACAAAGTGTGTCCACCATGCACTTCGAAGATTGCGAAGTAATTCAGCTCCGAGTGGTCCAAAATCATAAGCAGCTTCCCATCCACCATATATATCTGATGAAGGAAACACGAAGCCTCGTCGCTTCATGAGCGCTGATATGTCGTCTATGCTGAACGTCTGAGCCATAAAGATATTGTAGCAGATACCTGATATACTTACTATAGTATGCCCGACCTTGCGATTATCATCATCTCATACAACACCTCATCCATCACAAAACGCTGTCTTGATACAGTGGTCCAATCCCTTTCCCACGACCCATCTCTCACAACAGATATTATTGTTCTGGATAATAACTCCCCCGATGATTCTGCAAGCATGTTGAGTACTTATGCTCAGAAATGCAACACATCACATTCACGTATTCACATGAAGGTCATTGCCCTCGATCACAACAGCGGGTTTGGTAAAGGCAACAATGAGGCGCTGGAACATACCAAAGCTCCTGTTGTACTCTTTCTCAATTCCGATACGGAAGCTCTCGATGATGCTATCCCACAGCTGTACCATCAGTTCATGCAGTCATCCTGGAACTTTGCAGGAGCCCATCTTATCAATGCAGATAAGACAGACCAGCTATCCGTAGGGCGATTTTACTCACTTGCCATTGCCTTCATGGCGCTTTATTGCTTTGGAGACAGGTTGCACATCACGCGTCGATCGCCCTCACGAGACATGCTTGTTGATTGGGTTTCCGGAGCATGTTTTATGACACGTCGGGAAGACTTTATGCAACTTAAAGGGTTTGACCCAGGTATCTTTATGTATTGGGAAGAAGTTGATCTCTTTTACAGAGCGCGCAAGATGGGGATGAAAGTCGGATACTTTTCAAAGCCTACCTTTATTCATCTCGAGGGAGCATCAAGTGCATCGCGAACAGCTCCAATCATCAAGGTGTTTCAAGGATACATCCACTTCTATTCGAAACACCATTCCCCCTTGCAGGTTGCGCTCATAAAGACTATGCTACAATGGAAAGCACGCATTTCCATTGTCATTGGAAAAATAATGCGAAACACCTATTTAGTTACAACATATACCCAAGCATATGAAGCTATTACGCCGAATAGATGACAATCTACTCAAAATTCTCGTTACTGCCTTTATCTTCTTTATTCCTCTCTTTCCAAAATTCCCGTTCCAAGTAGTTAACTTTACCTATATTGCAATCCGCCTTGATGACCTTTTCGCGGTATTGATTACTTTCGTCTTTGTTTTCAACATAGTCCGAGGGAAGATTAGCCTCAAGGATCTTTCATTCAAACTACCTTTCGCACTTTTCTGGGGAGCTGTCATTCTAGCCTTTATCTCAGGCCTTACCCTCACAAAGACTATTGACTACCCATTCATAGGCCTCCTACATGCACTTCGACGCGTGGAATACATGATTGTCTTCTTTATCGCAATGGCAACAATTAAAACAGTTCGAGATTTTAAACTGTATATGTATGCACTCATGGCATCCCTCACCATGATCCTTGTATATGGTATTGGACAACGGGTTTTTGGCTTCCCTGCTGTTTCTACCATGAATCCAGAATTTGCCAAGGGCCGTGTGTTATTCCTGACACCCGAAGCACGACTGAGCTCTACTTTTGCGGGGCACTACGATCTTGGGGGATATCTTGTTTTTTACTTCCCCATGATTTTTGCAATGATGTTTGGTGCACAAAAATGGACGATGAGCAAAGTAGAAAAGATTCTCGTTGGTGTTACGGCACTGTTTCCTATTGTCCTTACTATCTATACA
>CAZPDN010000078.1:0-3520 GCA_964585435.1 uncultured Gammaproteobacteria bacterium | reverse complement strand
GATACGAGTTGCTCAAAGAAACCCTGCTTGTTATTGCGAGATGAGGTCATAAATCGCAGAATTATACCACATTTTATAGGCTATCTCAATCATGAAACACGATTTTCGATTAACCTACAGATCACAAGAGTGGCACATCTTTGAGCTTGGCTTTGAGCTGGAGTCTGTTATTGAATGTCCCTACAGGAACACATGTGAACAAATTAACATACGAGTTGTCATATTGAGGTTGAAGAGCGCTCACATCTGAAGGCTTGATGATTACTCTATCATATATCTCATAGGTGTATGTAATGTTGTCAACAGTCACATAGAATATATCTCCAATATCGAGGGAAGGTAAAAAGGTAAATATGGATTTATAATCATTTTTTCTATACAGCGAAGGGTGGGTAGAGTGTCCAAAAATATTAACGGTACCATCTATGCCTGGTGGATTTTCAGGGAGATAATGGATTACTCCAGAGAGCAAATCTTCACCGCCCACAAGAACGCGCACATCATCGACGTTTAATTTTGGAATGCTGAGAGTGTATTCCTTGATCTCTCCGCTATATGCGTGAATATTTTGGGTAGGAACACTCGTAAACCACGAGGAGGCTTGAGTGTAGTCGACTAGATTCGTTGAGTATGCTTGATCACCATTTCGAATGCCCTTTGCCTTTTGAACAGATGTAGCATCAAATGAACCAGGAACAGGGGCAACCACATCGTTCTGGATAAAAAGTTTGCTATAAACTTCTGAAGCCAAAATCGGATAAAAAGACCAAAACAAAAATAAAGCACCAATTGTCATTGTGCTGTAGGAGATAAGAGTCAACAGCTCTTTCTTTTGCCCTGTGGGTTTTTTGTGATAGCTATACAATGCCATAACGTCTAGAGCGATTTCAGCTTAACAGTTATGTGGTTAGAGAAAAAAGGAATTCGTTTGGTAAGAAATGGTATGGGTGAGGAAATGTCAGCATCAATACCCTCAACCTGAAACGCATCCTTGACATTTTTCTCTGCAACATCGAGTGATTTTCCTCGCATCACTCCCACTGCTTTTTGGGTATCCACGTTTTTCTGTGGTCGTGCAACTACTTCCAATTGCAATTCAATATCATCTGATTTTTCACTTCTCGAGGCCTTGGCGACGCGAAAAGTGATATGTCGAGATGCGAGAAGATACCCATCAGGAATATCCTTGCGTAACTTTTCAAGTAGAACCTTCTTAACCTGTGCATCCGTAAGTGCAAGTAAAGTCACCTTTGCTTTGACTTGTGATGACACCTCATCTGCCTCCTCACCTATTTCATTCGAATACGTCTGACCACTCGTATCTATTTCTGTGAGATCTTTTACAACACCCTGTCCAGGATGAGATTTACTCACAAGTTTCTGGATGTTGCTTTGGATATCCGATGTGATTTTCTTATCCAAAACAGCATAGTCATCTGCATCTACTGTTTGAATCTGTTTGCTTGATCCTCCTTCAAAAGCAGTTTCTGACTTTGCAAAATAGGTTGTTGAGGTGAAACCCTCAAGTGATAGCTTGACTTCCTTCTTGATGTTGTACTTTGAACCAATATCATCTGCCGTGGCTGTTACCTGAGCTTTTGCAGTAGAGGTAAGTATATTTTCATCACTTGTCACTGTCTTTTTCGCACCTTCTACGGTTACATTTTTATCTAAAATGTACTCGAGACCATCTGATGTTCGGACCTTTGTTCCTTTTTCAAATGTTTTTGATTTCTCATCAGCATTGTAAATGGTCAAGGTTCCTTTTGCCCGTTCCCCCACGTCGTCTGTGCCTGTAGTTGAAGTTTTTGCTTGTGCAGATACTGTCTCTGTGATCTCAGACAGCTTGATTTCATCAGATATGGATATGGTTTTCTCTATTTCTTCCGGAGCATATAGAACAGTCACATGAGCCGAATGACCATAATAAAGCAGTCCCCCAACGCCTGCTAAAATAAGGATCAGTACGAGACCGCCTATCAACATAGGCATAAATGAACCTCTCATAGATACCATTTTCATCTTCATCGCAGATAGTAGCATTGTACCTTTTGTTTTCCAAGATTCAGTGTTGCTATTTCGTGCCTGTTTTAGAGGTTCTTCGCTCGCTTCTTCGTGAACTGGCTCCTCATACTTTTCTTCATACCGATCATATGAATCCTGAGTAGATGAAGGAAGACTATCTGTACGAACATCTCCTCCGATAACAAATCCCTCGACAACCTGAGCACTGGTGGATGATAATGGCTTAGAAGCCGTCACATTGCTTTCTGCACTTTGAGTCGACACGCGTGTTGTCATATCTTCAATGACTGGAGCTGCTATAGTAGCTTCAGGAGTACCCGATGCCACCCGAGTTGAAACGTCTATAGATGTAAAAAGCTCTTGGGACAAGCCGTGCATGATGGCACTTTTGATCTCCGTAGGCTTAACGACACTCACATGAGGGAGTTGAATGAATTGAGGACTATTCCAAGCGTGCGTAAGGATTTCGTGAGACTCATTTTCAACAGAGGGAGTATCATACAAGAACATCTTCGCCGGAAGCATTATGTTTTTAGGCATCTCTGCGATAATGGCTTCCACATCGGCGACACAGCGAGCTGATTTGGCCTTGAGCTGGCTATAGATTTGTTTACCGCCTTTATAGACACTCATGAATACAGAAGAAGCATCTACCTCCACCATCACAGCATTCAAAGGCGTTCGTTCTTGCTCTTGGAGCACTGCAACAAGACTATCATCTATTTTCACATAGCCCAAAGATTCAAGATTATTCTCAACCAGAACATTCTTCAGAACATCAAGATACGATTCTTGCAACTCACCTGATTCTGGATCTGCCAAATGAGAATAGACGAAAAACGAAGCTTTACGAATATGGATATCATGTGTTTTCTCAAACTCAAAAAATACATTATCCACATCGTAGACAAGTGAATCCCATGTTGGAGAGGTTTGGAATAGTTTCTCATCAACAAACTCAATACGCTGTTGTTCAGCATCTACGAGACATAGCCATGCACGAACATCTTTCTGCCCCAGAAGCAATACCCCTACATATTCCTTCTCAATTGCTTTTGTATGTCGGGAAAATGGCCAGTTCATTATTTTTCAAGTTTGTATTTCTGTAATACTTGTCCAATACCCTGAGAAGCAGTTGTCATTGCCTGCTGATAGGATACGCCTTTCATTGTAGCATTTACTGCATCCTTCATATAGGTAACAATGCCATCATTGAGCCCATTGTCAAATGTACGAGATGCTAAAGGCATCGAATCCATGTGAGGTGCTTGTTCAACTACAGCTCCTAGTATGGGATGAGTGAGAAGCTTATCCCGAAGATCTACTCGCGAATATGCCACACCAAACGGTCGTACCTTTGCCTGCTCTTGGAAGAGCTTGGTTAATGTGTCTTTTTGACTTAGGTAATCTAGCAGTGCCCATGCTTCGGTTTGGAATTTGCTTGTTTTGGAGACCCCTTCTACCCAATAACTTGCCAATGACACCTGTTGAGTTC
>CAZPDN010000077.1:0-3539 GCA_964585435.1 uncultured Gammaproteobacteria bacterium | reverse complement strand
AGAATACACATGTCATAAAGTTCTGTTTCAACATCAATTGCCATTTTCCATTTCTCATCATTAAAATTTTTTTCAGTTTTTGGAATAGTGCGCAAGTAACTTTGTGCAAACTCCATGCAGAGAGATGACTTACTTGAGTAAAGCCTTCCACGGTCTGAAACATCATCGACAAACAAAAAAACCACCATGCCAACAACAAGCAGAGCACCAATTCCCAAGAACCACAAAGACTTCTTTTTCATGGTATGATTCTAGCAGATCTCGAAGAATTGCAGGCGAGGAGGATTATTGCTGGGGGGATTGAGTGCTATTAGAACCTGCTTACTCATCAAACAATGTTCTGACCTTTCTTAAAATAGCTCTCTTTTTACTTGGTTTCAGATCTCCCACTTTTCCTTTAATTATAGACGGGTCAGCAGTGAACAACTTGTCTGGCCTTGCATAACTTTTTATTGGTAGACTGCTACTTTCAAAATCAGAGAGCTCAATACCGATCGCGCTTTTGCTTGTATATGGTTTAGAAGTGATTTGACAGAGTATGAAGTTGCCAAATTCGACTCGGGCCAACACAAGTGACGGACGGACTTTCTTACCTTTAAGATTCGAAAAGGGGAAAGAAACAAGAACCACACTTCCTACTGTAAACTTTTCCATGCAGCCTCCTCTTCTGGTTTGTTCCAATCAGCTCCCAAAGATTTTTCAGACAAAAGTACCGTATCGGGGGCTCCCTTTTTGTTCACCTTCACTGGAATGACTCTTATTTCTCCTCGCACAACTTTCAGTTCTACTCTGTTCTTCAGACCGCTTTCTTCAAGCAATATTTTAGGAATGCGGATTCCCTTGGAATTGCCTATGGAAATAATATTAGTTAACATATGTGATTACATTGTAATCACATGCCGGTCGATTGTCAAGGGTTGTTATCCAGGGGCTGTGCAGGAGAGATTTGCTATTAGAAACTGTTTTACAAATTCGTATGCTCAGATTGTTTAACTCGTACAATTTCTGTCATCTTGTGAGTACTTACATACCCAAGCGCATCAACATCAGGATCGTATAGCTCAATCATGTCTAAGTCAGGTCGATTCGGTAAAATACGGGCTCCTTTGATCTTCTTACCATCATGCAACTCTTGCTTGGTTTCATCATATTCGCTCTGATCCATATAGAAATCGAGATCTCCAACTTGGTGTCTGTATGGGTCTGGTTTTCGAATGTATAGATGAGTATATGTTGTTTCAGGAACATCTCCTTTTGAGGAAATGACAATCGGATCAAAAAGACGGAAATACTTCTGGTTGAGATGGTCTGACAATTCAGTAAGTTCTTTTCTTAGCTCAGTTAAAGATTCATACTCTTCATCATAATGACAGAAAATACCTAGGTTTCCAGCATTTGGATAATATGCACCAAAAGACTGTTTGCAAAGTTGATAACAGGAAAAGTGGACATATTCAATCGCATCGAGAAGTTCCCCTTTCGACTTGATAGGACTAAATCTATACAACTTCATGGGGAAATTATACCATGGCTATGCTATCCAAGATGAGTGCGAGGCTGAGCTGGGGCTGGTTGATAATATCGGAACGTATTATGCCAATTTCCCTGCCAACTTTCAATTAGTTACATAAACATAAGCCAAGAAAGCTGTATAACTCATCGTACTTCCTCATTATGTTTAAACATCTTCCAATACAAAACCAACACAGGCAACAATACAATTTGGGCAAGCAAAAGTGTGTGTGCTGCTCCAAGCACATCTGCAATTCCACCGATGACCACAGATGCGATAGCGAAACATAGTGTTGTTAGTAATGATTCTAAAGATCCCATAGTCGCTCGCTGTTTATCTGAGTAATACTCGTGTAGCAAGCTGTCCTCAGCGACCTCCCCAGACCCATAAAAAACTGAATTTAAACAAAGCAAGATTGGTGAATAAATACTAGGAAATGCAAAAGCTAGTGAGTCAGTTATTCTTCTGAAAACAAATGAACCAGTGATCAAATTAAGTTTTTTTAAGCGCTGTATTAACTTATCACTTATATGATATCCAACAGCTGCCAAGATATTATTCGTTGCATTATATATACCTATTGTCCATATTGGCCACACACCTGCAATGAATGAAGGTGCAAATTGATATGCAGCTTCACCAATTGAACCCTTGAATGCCCGTGAAAGTGTGAGTAGTCGTAATTGTGGACTATCTTTGAAGCAGATAACCGCTTGCTTCAGATGTGAATATGGGTTGAGTTCTGTTTTAGACTGGGTTTTTGAGTTTACTAAAAGCAGCGTTACTACAAAGCCACAAAGCTGAGTAAAGGCACTGAGCCACATAACAGCGGGAAATGAATATACTGCAATAAAGCCACCCACTAAGGCAGTTAAGCCAAATCCAATTGACTGAAACGTCCCTATCTGTCCAAGGTATTTATACAAGCTGTCTTGCTGATTTATATCTTTAAGTGAATCAAACATTAAGGCTTGATTGTTTCCACTCCCGAGTGATCTACCCAATCCCTCAATAACTGCACCAAGAAACAAAAACCAATAGCTAAATCCGATTGCGTAAAGAACTACTGAAACAAGTCCCGAAAACGCAGCAAGAATCGTTGTTGGCCTTCTACCAACTGTATCTGAAAATATTCCTGTTGGAATTTCAAATAAGGCCTGTGAAAGTGATGAAACTGCAAATATGCTCATACCTAGGGAAAAAGAGCCAGTAACTTTGACAAAATAGATGATCTGGATTGCAGCAAAGAATCGCAAAGATGTGAAGAGTGTATACCACCTCATAAGAAGAATGTTTCTGGGGACTTTCATACAAGAAGTATATCAAAGGTTCTGCTGTCCCAGTTGGGTTCGAGGCTGGCTGGGGGAGTTGGACCACATTAGAAAGCATCTTTACTATTTGTACATGTAGATCTTTGCGAGAGCGTCTGAAGTTTTTTCAAACATACGTCCGGATTTGCTAAGATTGCTTAAGGACTGCGTTTCATCAAATTTTCTCTGAATTCTTTCTGATACTCCTGTGAAATATATATTCACATTTTGCCTTTCAAAGGTTTCAATGATTTCTTCCAACATAAGTATTCCATCTGGATCAATATATGAAACCGATCTAAATCGCAAGATAATATTTTTTGCATTTTTTGCAATGTGCTCTAACCGACTAATGTGCGCCTCTTTATTGAGGTATGTAAGATTTGCATTAAATGAATATACGAGTGGATCGCCACCTTCCTCCAAATTGTGGAGATTATCTCCAGTAATTCGGTTTTTCAGTTTTTTATTCTGGTTTACTAATATCTCATAGTCACCGTGACTTAGCTGCTGAATTTGCCTGAGAAGAAGCACGACTGAGCCGACTGACACGGCAATAATAGGATCAGCAACCACTGTTATAAAGGCAACAGACAGAGCCATAAAAAAGGATAAGCGATCATGACGAAAGAGAAAAAGGAAATGTCCTTTTTCAACCATACTTATTGCAACATTTACCAGGATTGCAGCTACTATTGCGAGAGGAAGATAAGAAA
>CAZPDN010000076.1:3213-3684 GCA_964585435.1 uncultured Gammaproteobacteria bacterium | reverse complement strand
AAACAACAGTGTTATTTCTCTGTTATCTCAATTGATTCAATAACCACATCCTTTACGGGTTTATCCTGAGCGCCAACTTGCACGCTTGCAATAGCATCCACGACATCCATCCCCTTTGTTACTCGGCCAAAAATGGTGTGCTTTCCGTTTAACCAAGCTGTCTCTGCGTGAGTGATAAAAAATTGAGAGCCATTTGTATCTGGTCCCCGATTTGCCATCGCTACAACCCCAGGTCCATCAAACTCTTCTGGTGTAAATTCGTCATCGAACGTGTACCCTGGCCCTCCCGTGCCATTACCATCTGGATCTCCGCCTTGAATCATGAAATCCTTGATGACTCGATGAAAAATGGTTCCATCATAAAATCCCTGTCGGGCAAGCACAACAAAGTTGTTTACGGTCATTGGAGTGTCTTTCGCAGTTAATGCAATAGTGATATCCCCCATGTTCGTTTTAAGCGTTGCCGTATAG
>CAZPDN010000076.1:0-3203 GCA_964585435.1 uncultured Gammaproteobacteria bacterium | reverse complement strand
ATTTCAGGAGCTTGTCTATCTTCATCCATCATATTCTGTGTATCACCTCCTTTTTCATCAGTTTGTTTTGCGGTTTGGGCTGTTGCTGTGTTCTTTGCAACATTTTGAGGGAGTCCAAATGTCACAAATAAGCCCGCAAGCATCAATCCTCCGATAACAATAATAAGTATATCTTTTTTCATTCGTGAGCTAAACTTGTATGAGCGCCGGAATCATTATATACTATCTCCATGGGTATCGAGACATTTTTCTATATTGCAGGAGCAACGTTTTTTGTTGTCATGCTTTTAGTCATGCTCACAGTGCTCGTGATCGTATTGCGGGCCCGCGCAGCAATCCGATCCTTCCGTGATGGCTTTGCTGGAAAAGTCTTCTCCATTCTTCAGGAAAGAAACCTCAAGGTTGCATCTGCCCTCGGTCTAACACTCGCGCACTTCTTCATGGACATGATGAAGAAAAACCTCTCGGGCTCAAAGAAAAAAGACCTGCCTGAAGCCTAGGAAAGAGCAACAGATGCGTCCGTAAGAATATACACCTCTTTATTATATTCTCCCACCCCAACGAATTCACCCCTCCCTTTGATTACTGCCTCATAAGGCGCGCAATGCTTGCACCCTGTTTTTTCATCCAAAGAACATGAGAAGTGGTTTAGTTGACGAGCTAACTTGATTCTCTTGGCAATCTTCATTATTTCTTCATGGGCAGATGATGCATCGGGCATCTGCACCTCTGTTGGAGCATCATCCAACTGCAAGTGCCAATAACTCATTTTGCTCACGCGTCTATTTTGTGTGTTTTGCAACAAAAGGAGATACATGGGTAATTGAAGTGAAGACTCTCTCTCGCGTTTCCCACCCGTTTTAAAATCTATCACATGTATAGAATCAGAATCCTCGATGTATTCGATCCAGTCGACCTTTCCACACAATATGACAGACAGTTCTTCTGAAAACCAATAGTAAGGAAGATCTTGTTTTAGCCGGACGGCTTTGTTCAACAATGGTCCAGGGTTGTTTTGGATACGTGTAAGCATATCATGGGCTTTTTGTTTGAACGTCGTCTCTTGCTGATCATCCACAAACCCACCCTTCTTACCCGTCACAGCAGTCCAGGCGATATCAAGCTTGTTCACAAGTGGTGTGTGAAATCGCTCGTGAGACGGCAAAGTTGCTAAATCTTCGAGAATTCCATGAACAACCTGCCCGAGTGCAAGATGGGGGTTCATGATTGTAATCTTCCTTCCTGAAAGTGGATTTTTATATACATTTACCAGATAGTACAATCGCGGACACTTGAGAAAATCCGACACAGATGAGTGAGAAAGCCATAATGCTGAATATTTGTCGTCGTCTGATTTGGGTGACATATGATATAGGTGGTACGTTTAAAACAAGCAATTACTTTCGCTTATGAAACCACACAAGCAACGGCGTTGCAACAAACGGAGATGAATATGTTCCTGTGATTGTTCCAATGAGCAGGGCCCCTGCAAAGAACCGAATCGCCTCACCCCCCATAAACGTGAGGGGCACCAGCATGAGGATGATCGTAAAAGAATTATTCAATGATCGAACCATTGTTTCCGTCAATGCTTTGTTTGCAAGCACATCTATGCTTAGACCAGATGTGCGTCTGTATTCGCGAATCTTATCAAAAACCACAATAGTGTCGTGAACAGAAAATGACATGGTTGTAAGTAGTGCTGTCACAAACAAGGCGTCAACCTGAGCCCCAAATTGACCAAGAACTGCATACATACCCACCAGAACACAAAAATCATGCACCATAGCCAAAACAGCAGCAGCTCCGTAACTCAACTTCTTAAACGTATACGAAATATAGAGCAATATCCCCACCAATGCCACAATTGAAGCGACGAGTGTCTTCTTCATCGTCTCTCCTCCAAGCGACGGCCCAACAGTATCAAACTTTAGAACTGTGAGGGCGCCAGTTGTTTTCTGCAAAGAAGTGCGGAGCTCTGCTTCCTGCTGAGATGACAGGGAAGGTGTTTTGAGAGATACTTTCTTTCCCTGCACGTCCAGCTTTTCATAGACCACTTTTTCCTTTTGCAAAGCCTTTTGGACCCCTTCGCTCGAAACGGTCTGTGTGGCCATGTATTCG
This sequence comes from uncultured Gammaproteobacteria bacterium, assembly GCA_964585435.1. GTDB lineage: Bacteria > Patescibacteriota > Microgenomatia > UBA1406 > HO2-37-13b > 2-02-FULL-43-11-A. The sequence goes on along the minus strand of CAZPDN010000076.1, from coordinate 1,082 downwards.
ACAACAGAACCTCCAGTAAAGTCAATGCTGTATGTCATCCCGCCCGTAGCAAGAGTAAAAATACCCACGCCAATAACAAAAGTCGATATAAGAATGTAGATTTTTGTATATTTCAAAAAGGGTATCATGATGTTCGTGTTGCTTGTTGCATGCGACGAGCATAAAACAAATTAATAAGCCTTCTCGTGATGACTATTCCTGTAAACAAACTTGTCAGAACTCCTAGTATGAGCGTTACCGCAAAACCTCGAATTAATCCAAATTGTGGGAAGAAATCCCAGTTGAGTGGATTAAACAATATAAGTCCCACCATGATTGTTGCGATATTTGCATCTTTGATTGCGTCCATTGCCTTGCCGAATCCGGAGTTCACTGCAACATCAAATCGTTTTCCTTTTCTCAACTCCTCTTTGATGCGTTCAAAAATAAGAATGTTCGAATCAACCGCCATACCAACAGACAGGATAAATCCAGCAACGCCGGGGAGCGTCAGAACAATCGGAATTGCTTTAAAGATAGCCAGAGAAACAAGTGCGTAGATTGCCAAACCCACACCTGCCAAAACACCAAGCCATCCATAATATGCAACCATAAACACCACCACGCTCACAATTCCCACAAGCCCCGCAACAATGCTCTTCTCAATTGATTCTTTGCCAAGAGATGGGCCTATATTGCGCTGCTCCATGAGCGTTACAGGCACAGGAAGTGCACCCGAATTGATTTGCACAGCAAGTGCTTTTGCCTCATCTACAGAAAACTGACCAGAGATAATAGCGCTCCCATCTGTAATCTTTGTTTGGACTGTTGGGGGTGCTGTGATGGTATATCCATAAACGAATATGCCTAAAGGCTTGCCAACATTGCGACCTGTGATATCAGCAAACAACTCTTTTCCTTTGGCGTTAAATTCCAAAAGTATTGACGGACCTACGTCTGTTGATCCATTACCAAACTGCACAGAGGCCTTCTTGACCTGCGCACCTGTAAGACCTGTTGATTTAAAGCTTAATATGAAGTCGAGAATCTGTTGTTGTTGCAATGACGCTGGGTCTGAAGCATTTACTTGTTGGGCGCGCAAT
>CAZPDN010000075.1:0-3769 GCA_964585435.1 uncultured Gammaproteobacteria bacterium | reverse complement strand
GGCAGTTATATCGCGAATCATTAGAATTTTAAGTATACACTACAGATTTGATCGTGAAACCGTCTCCTTTTCGACCTCATCACGAGGCCGTCCAAATTTAAGGCGAGATAACTCACGAATGTTATCTCCTAATTTGTGGTTTGCCTCGGCTTTGAATTTTTTATAATCTTTCGTTAAGTCTACAGAGAAAGCCCCGACGGGATCATTATCCACAATTGTTTTGATGTAGGCGTGGTAGCGCTCAACATTTTGCAGGTCTTGCTCATTGAATGTTGGTTGGAATTCGCGAGCAATAAAGTTTGCGTCTGTTGTTCCGATTCGAAAACAACAGATTGTACCCACGTTTCCAATAACCGCGTTCTTTACTTCTTCATCCATTTGACCAACAAACTGATTTGCGACCGTCAATCCTAATCGATATTTTCGTGCCTCAGACAAGATGACGGAAAAATCAGGCGTTGCGAAATTCTGGAACTCGTCGACATATAAAAAGAAGTCTTTTCGGTCTTCTTCTGGCGTATCTTGTCGCGACATGGCAGCCATAAGCAGTTTGGGAATAATCACGAGTCCCAAGAAGTTAGAATTCTCCTCTCCGAGACGTCCTTTGCTCAGATTGATAAGGAGAATTTTTTTCGAATCCATGGCTTCTCGAAAATTAAAGGCTGACTTGGATTGACCAATAATATTTCTGATCGAAGCGTTTGTGACAAATCGACCAAATTTCGAAACAATGTATCCCAAAATCTCTGATTTGTGATAGTCGCTCGTGTTTGCAATCTCATCAAGCCAATACCTGCGCACAACAGGATCCGTGACGCTTGGAAGGAGCTCTTGCACATATTTTTGATCTGTAAGAGCGCGAACAACCTCAATAAACGTATTACCTGGCTGTGACATGACCGTAAGCATGGCATTTCGAACCGCATGCTCAAATCGAGGACCAATGATTCCTTGTCTATGCGGATCGTACAGCTTGTACATGAGGTTAATAATACCTGTGGTCATAAAGTGTTTTTCATCTTCGCTTCTTGCTTCAAGCAGATTCAGCCCCATGGGTCTTGCAGTATCTGAGGGATCAAAATAAATGACATCTTCTGCTCTTTCTGGAGGAATGTAAGTAAGGAGCTTCTCCACAGTGTCGCCGTGCGGATCTATAAAACAAACCCCATCGCCGTTTTTAATATACTGGAATGCCATCTAAAAAAGCAAAAAAGACATTCCCACACCAGTTTTTACAATAATATAAATGTGTCGTAGCCTGTCAGAACGCAGGATATGAACAGGCCTTTTTATACCTCGAAAGTAGCCATGACCAATAAATGTGCCTCCTTCTGTGGGCACTTTTGAATCCACGGGCGCAGATTTGGCAGCAAGCCATTGAATATTGGGTGTTTCTACGGTGCGATTTGGGAAATGAAAGATGGATGCCAATTCGTCACTCGATAAAACGGATGTCGATTGCCATTTTTTCAGCGGAACATCAATGATGGGAAAATACTTGTAGATTGTGTTGATCATGAAACCATATTTTGAAAAAATGTCTGTTTTGGTTAAGCTGTTCTGGTCAGATGAAAATTGCGAGAAGCTTGTCTGCATATTTTTTACATGAGACTCAGCCATTTCTTTGGAGGTCGATGAGGCAATAAGCCTAATTTCCGTATCAAAACCAGGTCGAGAAATCTTGTCTGAGACTTTTTCGAGTTCACGTTGATCAACTTTGAACGTAGCCTTGGATGGGTCGGCCTCCTTTTTCTTTTCCCCGGAAACATACGATTTTCCTGTTTTTTTATACTCAGAGAGCGTCCCGCGGATCAAAACTTGCAACATTATCCCTTCTCCTTCTGTCATTTTTGAGAGCACAGACGTGATGGATGAAAGAGAGTCAGATGGAAGCTCGCGAAATGTTTTCAACGATAAATGATTGTCTTTTTTGAGCTTCAGGCCAGCATATGCCACATGACCTTTTTCGTTAAAGATATTTGGTTCATCAACTTCCTCAATGGAACTCATGGGGTAGTATGCATAGACCTGTTTTTCAACAAGATCTCTCAATTTTTGAGGCACAGAAATGTAAAAGGAAATTTTCCCCAACGTACCAACAATTTCAAAAGCCATAACATCTCCCACCTCAAATATGCCCCAAAATCCTTTCTTTCTGCTCAGCGAAGAAAAAGAGGAAAACATTTGCTCTGCGGCATCAATTTTGATTTCGTTATCACGGGGCACTTTCACTTCAAGTGTAATCATTTTGAGAGACTGTTGCTCCCTTTTTCGCATACGCGTTGCAATAACCACTGCATAGAAAACAAGATAGCCAACCACCCCCGTGGCAACAAGGGACAAGAAGATAGCAAAAGTGAGAATAAGTGCGCTGACAAGCTCGGCAAAAAGAGAGTTCATATCTATAGTATAGTTGCAGGGGCGGGATCAAACAAGCCCGGTTGCAGAGGCGCGACCTCATGCTTCTCGAGCTGTGATTACATCAGCTCAACACACAATGATGCTGGTTTTTACAAGTCGAGCTGGGTATACTCTTCGTGTGAATAGACCATCAAAATTACTAGCAATATTCTTTGTTTCTTCTGTAAGCACGCTTGTGCTTGTGATAAACATCGTGGCTTCCCAACTTGTCTTTCCCAATCTTATGTTTAAGCTTCTCGTTGGTGGAAACATTGATTCCGCTCGGGAGTTTCTAGAAAATCTGCCAGAAGGCCCTCTTCACACATCGCAACAACGGATATATAATCAAAAATACCAAAACTTTTTTTCTGAGGAAGCTAAGGTGAGTGGCTTACGAAGGGATCTGGCTCTCAATCACTACAGAAGTCTTCTCGCAATCAGCCCAAAAAATCCTCAACTCATCGCAAAGATTGGCTTGTTAGAACAGGACAAAACAAAGCAGGATTCCGCTCTGCAAATTGATCCATGGTTAAAACTGTCATTGGAAAAGTAGCGAAATCATCCTGACCCACTTACAGCGCCTTGCCATTCACAAGCGCATCTGCAAGCCTATTCTCTTCTCGGGGGATGTGTCTAAAGAGCACGGGAATTTTGAGCTCGGACTCAAGAACGCGGACCTGAAAAACCAATCGTCGTATGCCATCGTGCTTGATTTTATATACACCTGTTAGTTGTTTGACGAGCAACTCAGAATCTGAATGACACACAACTTTTTCTACACCCTCTCCTTTCAGCTCAGGCATAATCTTTAGCACCTCTTCAAGCGCGCGGATAAGCGCTCCATATTCAGCTTCGTTGTTGGTGCCATGGCCAATATCCGCCCTTCCTCTCAGCAGCTCGTTGCCCACAACATCGAGCCCAGTACCGGCAGGACGCGCTCCTTTGTAAAGAACATAGCCAATTGAAGCGGGACCTGGGTTACCCTTGGATCCACCATCCGTGTATATATGAAGTTCCATCGCAGTAAGTATAGCCCCGTTCGTGATTGAAGTAAAGCCGAGCGAAGGTGGCTTTGCGAAATTTACAGCTCGCCCAATTTTTCTTTCTTTTCTGCCTCTTGGGCAATGAGGTCGAGATATTTCTCTGTTGAGGAGAGTCGCTTGTGGCCAACTATTTTGGAAATATATGATATTGATGCGCCATTTTGCAATTGATATGCAATGAACGTATTACGAAGATCTTGAACTTTCGCATTTTCGATACCCACTTCTCGGAAACATCGCGAAATAATGCTTCGAATATTGCGAACAAGAAGTGGTCTACCTGTTTTTGTAATGAGCAGATAGTCAGATTCAATATCTCTTCGTGT
>CAZPDN010000074.1:0-3807 GCA_964585435.1 uncultured Gammaproteobacteria bacterium | reverse complement strand
CCCTCCTGATGCATATATTTCTTCATCGAGCCGTTCCTTCTTCATGTCATCCTCAACTTTCTTTACAATTCTTTCAAAGAACTCTTTCTCTTCAGGCGTGGCACCCATTTGATCAAGTTTTTCGCCAATTGTGCGAATCATATCCGCAGCTCTTTGAGCATTGTTCTCGATCCTATCACTCAACATTTCACCGAAATACTGCGTGAGAGGGAGTGCGACACGGATGGGCAACCCACGACTACGAAAAGCAAGCATGAGCACGCTTTTGGTAAAAACGTCTATTCCGGGTATAAAATCCTTTTCTATGAGAGTTGCGATTTGATTAGATAATCGAGTAATTATTCCTTGTGCGACTTGCTCATCTCCTTCTTTGACATTAAATTGATTCTTAAGCGATGTGAGAATTCTGCTCACTTTATTTATTCGTTTTTCAGGTGGCAAATCCCTCCAGTCTCCTTTCAATTTTGACTCAATCCACTGAACTGACTTATCTATTCGCCCTACATGTCTATCCAATCCATCCTTTCTCGAAGAGTTTAATGGCTGAGTCTGATCTACATCACTACCCCCCACACTCACCTCACCTGACAACTCAGCAACGCCACCATCCTCGCCTGCGCCACCACCCCCCACACTCACCCCACCAGGCAATCCTGTCTCTGCCTGCATTCTCTGCGCAGCTTGATCTCGCAGCTCCTCTTCGGTAAGAGGCCTCAACCCCGTCCTTTTACTACCCTTCAAATCGCCATCTCGTAGTGGACCAAAATCAGCTTCACTCATGATCGTTTCTTGAATGAGTAACCTACGGAGCCGGCTATCATTGCGGCAGTAAGAGATGCGGACTGGATATAGCTTGTCAGAGAGCCACATGTAAGGCATGAAGGTCGCGTGAACCAATACATGAGCGTGTCAAAGCTTACAATAAAAGGCAGAAGTGCTACAAGCAGTATAAGGCGCAGTACTTTCATAGTAAAAGTATAGCCTACTAAACAGGACAATAACAAGGTGGGATAGCGCTCCAATTGAGCTGAAAACAGCTATTAGGAAACGTCTGCTGACTTGCGGGCAATCACAAGATGTCGATCCTTACCCTCACCTTCAGAAAAGGTCTCCAAAGATAGGTAATTTTGAGAGATGTGCTCATGAATAACACGTCGCTCATATGGGCTAAAAGAGGTCATTGTGGCTGGCCTGTCTTCATCAATCACACGTCGAGCAATTGAATCTGCAATACCAATAAGCCTCTCTTTCTGAGCATCGCGATAATCATTAATGTCTACAACGATATCAACTCGCTCTCCAGCCTGCTTAAACAGCACGGCTGCCAGCACTCGCTGAATAGATCCAAGCATGCGAGCATGTTTTCCAATGAGCATGGGAGCATCAGCATCCGTCTTGATGTGAATTTTGTATAAACCGTCCTCCTGTGTGACCTCTACATCTGCCTCAACGGCGAGCATGTGTAAAAACTCCTGGGTTTTATTTTGAATTGTTTGTTCCATGTTTCTTCACCATTGAAGGTGCTTGTAAAATGCTGATAACTGATAGCACATTCCAATAAATAGCAAGTCCTGACGGCAAAATATATGAGAAGTATCCTACCATAATCGGGAACATGATTTTCATTTGTTTTTGAAAGACAGCTTGAAAGTTTTCCTGCTCTTCTGGTTTCTTTTCCGTCTTTTTAACAGCCGATTGTGGCATGGAGCGGGTTATCTGGACATACTGTAAGCCAGCTGTGATAAGTGGCAGAAGTAAATAGTGAATACCTACTTGCTGATAGTGAGATGGGGCAATACTCAGATTGAATCCAAAGAAATGCGGATCAATGGAGACGGTTTTCAAAAAGTCTACATAAGCAACTTCTTTCATATGTTTTGCCAGTTCTGCAGGTTTGGATTGTAGGAATTTGATAAGAACCTGAAACAACGCTATTCCAATAGGTATCTGAATAAGTCCGAGCAAGCAACTTGAAGCAGGATTGAGCCCGTGCTTCTGATAGAGCTTCATCTGCTCTTGCTGAAGTTTTTGTGGCTCCTCTTTGTACTTTTTCTGAAGCTCCTCAATTTCAGGACGAAGCAATTCCATTTGTACAGCCATTTGTGACTGTTTTTTATAAACGGGATTCAAAACAATGCGTGATAGAGCAGACAATGACAGAATTGCCCATCCCAAAGCGCCAGATAGTCCCCAGGATGTAAAAACATACACGAAAACAAGTAGAATGTTAAATGTTGGATGGACAAAGACTGTTGTAAAAAGTTCGCTCATGATATTTTAGAGTGCTTGTCGCACGCGACCTTTCAATCGTCGGCGTCGTAGGACTGCTCGACCTGATTTTGTAGCATTCTTCGTAAGAAAACCATGCTTTCTTTTTCGTCGAAGTTTCTTTGGTTGATATGTTCGTTTTGGCATGTGATTGCAGTGTGTGGATGTGTCCACACGGACTTATAACGTTTGTTTTGGCTCTATGCGACTATCCAATATCGATGAATCCTCTCCAAAAAAACTTTTCCACAATGCCTCTGTGACAAACGGCATGAATGGATGAATTAATTTGAGACTTTCAAGGTATATTTCCTGGACCGTTTCAAGAACCTGTATGTTACCAGATTTCATCTCCTCTTTCAACTCCTCTATATGACAATCCGCAAGGCGATGCCACGTATATTCATACAATTCATTAAACACACGGGGGAGATGATATGCATCCAAATCTCGGATTGCTTTTGTCTGAAGAGTGGCGAATTCATGCACGATGTCTGCCATGTCCACTGCCGTCGGGGAGGGTGTTTCTATATGAGCATCTTTACATATCTTGATAAATCGTCCAATGTTCCACAACTTATTTGCAAAGTTTCGCATCGCGCGAACTTTCTCCTCGGCATAGATCACTTTACCTCCCTGAGCGAGACCAAAAAATAAAGATGCTCGAAACGCGTCTGCTCCATATTTCTCGACAGGCTCGATAGGGTTAAGCACATTTCCTTTGCTCTTGCTCATCTTTTGACCATTTTTATCTGCAACCATCGACCACATGTAGACGTCTTTAAATGGCACATCATCCCTCCTATACAGGGAAAACATAATCATGCGGGAGATCCAAAATTTAAAGATATCTGCAAGCGTTCCAATAAAATCTGTCGGGAAGCGCGTCTCATATTCATTTTCTGCCATGGTTACCAATGGCCATTGTCCTGATGAAAACCACGTATCAAACGTATCTGTTTCAGGAATATACTCATGGCCATCGTGTGGCATTTCGTCCGAAAGCACATATTCTGTACCAGACTCACCCGCTACAAGATTTTGCAATCCAGCACGAATATCATCCAACGAAACCCCTTCTTCAACAAAAGAAGCAACGCTACCATGTCGAGCATTGCCTGATCCATCCAGCCAGGTGACATGCAGGTTCTCACCCGTGCCTACTCTATACCACACTGGAATACGAATCCCCCACACAATCTGCCTACTCACAGGCCAATCATGCATCATGTCAAGCCAATTAAGCATCTGCTGTGTGTATTTAGCGGGATGAAATCGCACCCTACCTTCTCGAACAGCATCTGCCACTCGCGCTTTCAGAGCATCTACACGAATAAACCAGTTTGGCACAGTCAATGGCTCCAAAACACGTGCGCATTTGTAGCATGTCTGAACACTATGTTCATATGCCGTATCGATTTTTTCAATCATTCCAGCATCCTGTAAATCCTGCACCGCCTTCTCACGCGCCTGAAGAACCTTGAGCCCGACATATGGACCTGTGATCATCCTGCCCCGCATATCAATACCCTTCACAAT
>CAZPDN010000073.1:0-3820 GCA_964585435.1 uncultured Gammaproteobacteria bacterium | reverse complement strand
AGTAACGGGTCATCCAATCCCTACTATCATGGGTGCGCGTCGAGAAGGTGATCCAGCAATGCTTGTGGCTTCATCAGAGGCAATAAAATCAGAACTGGGTTGGAGTCCAAAGTATCCTGACATTGATTCAATCATGCAATCAGCATGGGACTGGCATAAGGCACATCCTCACGGCTATGCATCTGACGATCGGTAATGCCCAAAGATGTATGGAACTTTATTTGTTTTTTGAAAGGATCCCTGCGCAAAGTAGATAGATAGTTTCATATATGTCCACAGAGTTCGTACCAATCCATCTCGTCTGATGCGTCTGTCTGATACACGAATTGCTGTAGGTAGTATACAAAAAGTACCCTTCTCCCCCGCTTCGCGTATCAATGCAATATCGTCATAGGTGAGATGTTTGTCGAAACCATGTGTGCGCTTGTAGAGTTCTTTTTCTATGAAAATACAGGAACCTGCACCGGAAGCCTTTTTCTTTTGACTTACCCAAAAGAGCACATTAAAAAAACCGTAAAACAGACGAATGGAAAAAGATCCTGGATATGGTACATAGCGCGGACATGCGCATTGCGCACACGTCTTTCCCATGTATGCAAGGGACTTTTCGAAAAATTGAGCATCAAGTTGGGTGTCTGCATCGAGAAATACAAGTGTGTCCCCTTTGGCTGTCTGTGCCCCAACGTGTCTCTGGTTGCCGACAGGTTTTTGAGCAACGATGCACTGTACGTCAGTATATGATGTAACAATAGACCGCGTTGCATCTGTCGATCCACAATCTATGACAAGGATCTCATCGGGCTTGTGGGTTTGATGAAGCACATCATCGAGTACTCGACGGATGTACTCTTCTTCATTAAGTGTGGGAATGATGACGGAGAGTGTCTTTCTCATAGCATGTGTGAGATTCGAGCAATATATAAGAACCCTCCAACGATAGTGTTGAGATACGGAAACCACCAGTATACCTGCTCGATACGCTCAAGAGCGGGTTGTGATGCAATAGATATCATCAGGACAGGATATACAAAAAGTACGGCTCCCCAAGTTGAAAAGCTTGTTGCGTAGAGGGCGCTCCCCAACCACAAGGCGCAACATACAAAAAGACTGATCTTTGTACCAAAAAACGTTGCAGATGTTTGGATGCCCGCTTTGATATCTGCGACTTGGTCAGGGATTGCAGAATAGAGATGCATTGCCATGGACCATAGTGCACCGGCGGAAAGAATGACAATAGGAGGAAGATCATTGTACATATATGCATATGCAGTTATGCCTGGCACTATATACAGAACATTTGAGAAGGAATCAAGGATAGGTCGCGCTTTGAATCTGAAAGGAGGTGCGCTGTAAAAGATTGCCAATAAAACCCACAGTATGTGTGTTACCTGTGCCAATCGAGGCATGTATGCGATAAAGATAAGTCCAATACCGATTGACCAGACAATACTCCATGTCAATATCCGCTCATACATTCTTGTTTCTATGCGTGATTCTTTGAGTGATTTCTTAGGATTATGAGCATCGGTGTCTTGATCATATATATCATTAATTCCATAGAGTATCAGGTTGCCACATGTAAGCATGTAGAGTGCGTATAGCCACACAAAGGGATCAGGTGTTGTGCCAATGGCCAAAAGAATGGGCCCTCCAATGTAGAGCCAGAATCGAGGTCTGCTTGTTATAAAAAGCCTACGTATTATGCTTGGAAAAGTACTGTGCATGCGTTGATACAAGCTCGCTTTATAACAAGGAGTTTGGAGGGTTTTATTTTTGTGTGTAATACAACATGGGGATTTTTTTCAATTTGGTCAGCAGTCCAAGAGTGCATATCTGCAGCAGTCTGGACAACAAATCGTATTCGTTTTGGGAGATAATGATATCCTGCTCGAGCAGTGTTTTGAGCTTCTCTAAAGCGCTTTAATTCAAACAGGATGAGTTGTGTGAATCGTGGAATCTGTGAGGCTGTGGGAGTGAGAGATGTCTGAAATGAAGCACAGTCTTCTATTGGGATATAGTGCCTTCCCATCTTCTGATCTTCTGCAATATCCCTGATAAAGTTAAGTATCTGCATGGCTTCTCCCTGAGATTGTGCATAGACATGTGATTCAGGTGGTAGGCCGAATATGTTGCACAAACACAGTCCCACCACTTCTGCAGAGCCATACATATATGTTTTGAGTTGGGAGTATGTTTCATACGTCTTGACGTGGAGATCTGATTCCATCGCATTAAGAAAGTCATGTATCCACTCTTTTTTGAGTGAGTATTTTCTAACAAGGTCTATGAGTCGCGCGATGTGGGGGTGAGTTGTGGGTGAGCCATCTAATGCAGATCGGGTTTCTTTTGCAAAAGCGTGAAAAGATTCAGCTTGCTGTGGTAGCGCGTCTACAAAATCATCCGCGATGCGCACAAATGCATAGAGGTCAAATACTGCATCACGTATTTTTCTGGGGAGAAAAATGCTTGAGTAGTAATAAGTGGTGCTTGCCTTCCTGAATATCTCTTGAGGACTGCGCGTGTCTGAAAGTGGTGTTTTCATGTCATGCTTCGATAAGATTGCTTACAAGTTGGCCAGAGATGACACAGATTGGCACACCAATCCCGGGTTGTGTATATTGACCTGTGTACAACAAACCTTTTACTTTTTTACTGCGCATGGATGGTCTCAGATGAGCGGTTTGTAGAAGCGTGTGTGCCATTCCAAGCGCCGTGCCCTTGAATGCATTGAAATCTTCTTGGAAATCTCTGTGTGTGTAGATGCGCTCTACAACAATGTCTTCTCGAATTGAGGTGCCAATATGCTTTTCTAGATCTGTCATTATGTGTTCATAATAGCGCTGTCTGATCTCATCCGAATCCTCCAAGCCTGATGCAACAGGAACAAGCACAAATAGTGTCTCCCCGGCTTTTGGCGCCACAGAAGAATCTGTTTTACTTGCACAGCACACATAGTACGATGGTTTTTCAGGCCATGACGGTGTTTCAAATATGTTCTTGAAATGATCGTGCCAATCGTGCGTGAGAATGAGATTGTGGTGAAGGAGATTGGGAACTTTCTTGTTGAGTCCCAAATGAATGATGTATGCAGATGGTGCCATGGTTCGGCGGTTCCAATACGATTGGGAATACGAAGAATCCTCTTTGTTGAGGAGGGCTGTTTCAGTATGCTGATAATCAGCGTTAGAGATAACAATGTCAGCAGGTATGAATTCCGACCCTACTTCTACTCCTTTCACCTGACCTTCTGAGACACGGATGTGTGAAACAGGTGAAGAGGTCCGATATGTTACTCCCTTCTCTGTACCAAGCTTCACAAAAGCATCTGCAAGAGCACCAAATCCACCTTGCGGATAGAAAACACCGAGGTTGTAATCAACATGTGACATAAGTGAATAAAGGGCGGGAGTGTTGTGCGGTGCTCCACCTAGAAAAACCATGGTATAGCCGAGGATCTTTTGGAGCTTATCGCTTTTCGTAAATGATTTGATGTGTCGCTCTAAGCTTGTGAAAATGTGCGCGTTTTTTCCCACTTGCATGAGCTCAGGAGTGAAAAAATCCCAGATAGACTCAAAATTTTTGTATAAGAAATGATTAACGGCCAAGTTGTATTGCAGTTCGGCCTGCTTGAGGTAGTCACGAATGCGAGAAGAAGCCCCTTTTTCAATTGTCTCGAATGTGTCGAGGTTCTTTTGAATATCTCGGACAATATCTATCTTGTCTGAGGGGCTAAAAAACATTCTATACATTGGATCCAGTGCCTCCAACTGCACATAATCTTCTATATCCGCATGCAAAAGTTTGAAGTAATCCTTAAAAA
>CAZPDN010000072.1:0-3851 GCA_964585435.1 uncultured Gammaproteobacteria bacterium | reverse complement strand
GAGAAGGGGGTTATTATCCAAGAGATGAACATGTATGAAGATATGCCTCAGCGAACAATCTATGAGATATTTGAATCACTCCTCTTTGAAGATCATCCTCTTGGGTTCAAAATCATCGGCACAAAGAAATCCGTTCAAGGCGCTACGCGAAAAACCTTTACTGATTACATTGAAGACTGGTATCACCCGAACAATGCAGTGCTGGTTGTGGCAGGAGGTTTAACCTCACTACAAGGCACAACCATCGAATCGTATAAAAAGGCCATCGAGGGCAAATTTGGTGATTGGACACCCAACACGACCCCGACATATCCACGTGTCAACAATACGCAGACAACACCACGCGGACATGTTCAATTCAAAAAGACGGAACAGGCTCATTTTGTCATTGGATACAGGTCGTTTTCCAGAGCAGATGAGAGAAAGACTGTTCTCAAAGTCCTTTCCGCGATACTGGGCATGGGTATGTCATCACGGCTCTTCAGGGAAGTCCGTGAGAAGAGGGGATTGTGTTACACAGTGCATACTTTTGCGGAGTTCTATGATGACGCTGGATACCTTGGGACATATGCAGGTGTCGAGCCAAAAGAAGCAAAAGTGCATGAGGCTCTTGAAGCTGTTAAGAAGGAGCATTTGAGGCTCACCACCGAGCTTGTGCCAAACGATGAGCTTGAGCGAGCTAAAGAACTCATCAAAGGTCATCTCATTCTGTCACTCGAAGACACGTTCAACGTTGCCGCAACATATGGCACGAAGCACCTTTTCGAAGGCGAGACATTTGATGTTGATGCTTTTCTGAAGGAAATAGATGCGGTAGATTCGAGGCAGATCAGAGATCTTGCACAGTCATTGTTTATACCCGAATCTCTCAACATTGCCTGCATCGGACCTTTCAAAGATAAAGACATGCTCGCTGACCACTTGGTTTAGACTGTTGTAGTAGCATCTTGTTGCGGGAAAAATAATAGTGGTATTTGAGGCTTCAAAACAATTTAAAGCTTGATATTTGCATGTGATTTTGTGTAGGATGGATAGGTGATATATAGAATACTATCCAGTTCATTATTTGATCAAAGAAATAACCCCCACAAGGGTTTGATGTTGATAGCCTCTTCGCTCTTCATTGTTTTAATCTGCATTATTCATCCACACGCTGTCCTAGCAGCCTCTCACACTATTGACAGCGTCTCAGATTTCAATGCGGGAGGATATTTGCGGACTGAAGGTTCGTCGACGCGCGGGAGTCTGAAATTGAAGGACGCGGGTTCATGGGGCAATACGTTTGTCAACACGACACCACAGGCATTTACTCAAGGATCTACGGCGGTAAGTGATGGTACGTATATCTACTTTTTGTACGGGAGTGATACATATTTCGCACGTTTTGATCCAGTTATGAACACATGGAAGGAAATGGCGAGCGCACCCTTTGGTACATCAAATACAAAAGCCGAGATGACGTATTTGGATGGCTACATCTATGCATCTTTCGGTGGATACCAAAAGAAGTTTGCTCGTTACAGAGTTTCAACGAACACTTGGGAAGAACTCGAGGATTTGCCTGATTACCTCTTGTATGGACAAGGCATGGATACCGATGGCACGTACATTTACCTTCTGCGAGGTACGAATACAACAGATTTGTGGCGATACAATCCATCCACCGATTCATGGACAACATTGGCGAGTGCTCCAGGGACAATGTATACAGGGGCTGATTTGGCATATTCGGGTGGATATCTCTATGCTCCGAGAGGAAACAACACCACGACGTTTTATCGCTACAGCATATCTGGTAATTCATGGAGCACAATGACGGTTGCTCCTGCTACTCTCAACGGAGATCATGATATTGTGGCGCAGGATGGATACATCTATGTAACCCGATCTGGAGCCACAAACACGTTTTATCGCTACAGCATAGCCGGTAATTCATGGACAACACTTGCCACAACACCTCAGGTAGTTAATTACCATTCTCTGGTGTATGTATCTGGTGTGTCTAAGTTCTACATGTTCCGAGGAAACGGAACGTATGATATTTACACATACGATGCAGGAGGCAATGCGTTCGGATCTATTACAGAACTTCCTGCTGCCCCAGGTGTTGGAGCGGATCTTGTGTATTATAGCGGAAGCGTCTATTACCTTCGAGGTACCTCGACAAACTATTATCGATACAACATATCTGCAAATACATGGACCACGCTGACAAGTGCACCGGGGAGCATTGGTGGCGAGCAGAAAGGAGTGTTGGCTGGAACGTCAATTTATTATTTCGCAGGGAGCGGCACAGCGTTTTATGCATACAGTATTTCAGGTGGAACATGGTCAACGCTCACGGCCGCGCCTGCTGCAGTCGGTTCAGGCGATAGTTTGGCCTATCCGGGCTCAGGTGATTATATTTACGCTTCTCGGGGAAACAATACGGGAACTTTTTGGAGGTATAGCATAAGTGGAAATTCATGGAGTGATGTTGCAGTTGCTGATTTGCCGACGAATGTTGTTATGTATTTTGGATCACGAATTATCTCAGATGGCACGGACGTGTATGCCATTGCAGGAAATAGCGGCAAAGCTAAGCTGTACAAATACGTCATTTCCGGCGATAGCTGGAGTGACATGGGAAATTTGCCATTCGTTCCGTTTTATGGCACGGACGCGACATATCTTTCCGGCAAACTGTATTTTCAGGCTGGATATTACAAACGTGATTTTTGGGAGTACACTATTTCCTCAGGTGTTTGGAGGAAACTGGATACTATGTCCGGATATCTGGCAAATGATGTGGGTCCATTCCAAGGAGGAGCACTGTCACATAATGGCAGTAACACAATCTATTCCATTTGGGGCACTGCTTTTTCTAGAATGCAGAGCTACTCAGTTGATGCAGATATGTTTGAGTCCACAGGAACATGGACATCAGCAATCATCGACCTGACATATGTAAACGATTACACAACCCTCACGGCCTCAGAAACGAAACCGGGCACATCTACAGTGGTGTATGAAACTCGCACGTCCGTAGATGGAATAACATGGTCTAGCTGGGAGGCTTTGAGTGGCTCCGATATTCAATCACCTTCACGAAGATACATTCAGGTACGAGCAACACTTTCGGCAGATTCAGGAAACGATCAGACACCTGCGGTAGCAAGTATCACGATCGGATATACAGGCGATGTGGTTGCTCCAACTAATGCCTCAACTTTTACTGGCTCGTCTCAACAGGTTTCTGGAAGTGCGCTCACATCGGGTCAACAGTATTCATACGTCCACCCATATTTTACCTGGAGTGGCTCGTCTGATACTGAATCAACTATAGCTGGATATCATGTATATTTCGGGACTAATTCTAGTGCTGATCCAGAGGTGAGTGGATCATTTGTATCCACAGCTACATATCTCGTGACGGAATCGCTCACAAACGGTGAGACATATTATCTACGAGTCAAAACAGAGGACTCAGCTGGAAATGTTTCTACAGCTACCACAGGTTTCACGTACGTGTATGCTGGTGTTACTTCCACATCGTCGTCATTCAGCACAACATCTGATTTCACCGGTACAACATCAAGCACTTCTGCTTCAGGAGATGAGATAAAGCTGACAGCTGATTCTACAGGTATCTGGCAACAAGAAAGAATATCTCTCGCCCCCGCAACGCTTTCAACGGGTTCAAACTGGGCATATGTTTCCTCTTCCCAAAAACTGTATACATTCAGAGGTAGTTCGACAACAACTTTCTATTCGTACGATATTGCTACTGACGTATGGTCTACGCTAGCGGTTGCGCCTGGTACTGTAAATGGAGGTTGGGTCATCGAGGGGCCGGATGGATATCTGTATGG
>CAZPDN010000071.1:0-3855 GCA_964585435.1 uncultured Gammaproteobacteria bacterium | reverse complement strand
AGTCGCAGAGTTTTGTAGTTGGCCGTTGATTTGTTTGTTCAGAAGATACACAGTTGGCTTGCTTACGAGACGAATGACATCGGCAGAGACAAGTGTGTTATTGAGAATTTTTGTGCGGGATTGTGAATAGGCTATGAGTGAAAGAAAGATGAGAAAGAATGTGAAGCTCGTTTTAAGAATGGGAAAGAATATTTCTGTAGGCTGAAAACGAATATACATGTGTGATCGTGCATGGCTTTGAACATGTGTATACAGTAGGAATAACCCATACACAGCTCCAGAAAATAAAGCGAGCTGGATTGATGTGTTAAGTAACACGAATACCACAGCAAATAGAACACCTTGGATGGCGAAAAAATATCGAGAGACTGGCTTGTCAATGAAATTAAGAAAAAATGTTGAGATTACCTGTACGTATACAAGTAGAGCTGCAAATAGAAGAAGTTGAATACTGAGAGCATGTCGACCATCCACAAATCCAAATATGTCGAGCAGACCAAATGTACCTCCACTGAGCAGAGAAGCTATACTTACAATACTGTAGAGCACTCTCTCTGATTGCTTCATATTACTTTTGTTTGGCTGCGGGAGTTGATTCCTGCTTGGCAAGCTTATCTGTTATGAGCTTGTCAAACTCCTCAAAGCTTCGTGGGTTAGAGATTTTGACTCCGTCAAGGAAAAACGATGGTGTTGAGTTAACCCCAGCTGCAAGTCCAGATGCTTTATCTTTTTCCACCTTGTCTTTCACAGCTTGAGTGTTCTTATCTGCATTGAATTGCTTCATGTCGAGTTTGAGCTGACCTGCATATGCTTGTAGCTTTGCGTCAATATCTTTCTCTGATAGATCCTGCCAGTCTGTCTGAGAATCAAATAGGAGATCTTGATACTCAAAAAACTTCCCTTGTTTGTGAGCTGCTTCTGCAGCATATGAAGCCTTCGTGGCATGTATGTGTTGATCAAGAGGGAAGTGACGATACACAAGCTTGAGTTTTCCATCATGCTTTTCAACAAGCTGTTTCACCATTGGGGCATATGCCGCACATGCAGGACATTGTAAATCGCTGTATTCAACAAGCGTCAGTGGCGCTTCGGGATTGCCACGCACAACATCATCCTGAGTAATTGTGAGATTGGCTTTTTGTGGTGTAGCTACTGGTTTGGTGAAGAGTTGAAAAACACCCCAGAGGATAAGAATAACAGCGAGTATGGAGCCAAGTGTTTTAAAAACGAGATCTTTGTTCATGGTTGATTTCACAATTCGTTCATTTCTAACGTGTACGATCATCATACCATATGAAAATGAAAGATATACCTCAATTTCTGCGACCCCGCGAGAAAATGGCTCTCCATGGCGCTCATGCTCTATCTGATACAGAGCTCCTCGCGCTTGTTATCAGGGCTGGTATTCGCTCAAAAAGTGCGCTTGCTCTTGCGGAGGATGTTATGGTGGGTGGTACCATTCACCAATTTGTAGATAATCCTACCTTACAAACCAAAGTTGGAATAGGACCTGTGACGTCTGCATCCCTTGAGGCTGTTGTCGAATTGTGTAAAAGATACAAACTTCACACACCCAGATCACGAATTGTGAGCAAGGATGATGCTCTTCTGCATTTGCATGAATACAGAAATCTCAAAAAGGAACACTTCATAGCACTTTATTTAAATGCTCGCTATGAGCTTATTTACAAGGAAGTTATATCCATAGGAACGCTTGACGCAAGTCTGGTGCACCCTCGTGAGGTTTTTGGTCCAGCGCTCACGCATCATGCAGCGTATGTACTTGTTGCACACAATCATCCATCAGACGCTACAGAACCATCACAGGCAGACATTGCTTTGACGCACCGACTTGTTGAGGTGGGAGAATTGCTCCATGTGCCGGTTATTGATCACATCATACTCACCTCAGTATCTGCGCTGAGTATGCGCGAAACCGGCACAATGTAGCTATGACTTTTTCAGTTTGGTGTCCGTGACAAGCTTTACAGCATATTGAGCCAAGCTCAATACAATACCCGTTACGATGGCAACCCAAAATGCTGTGATACCAACTCCAACCGAGTTTTGCAATGCAGTTCTTGCTAGAACATACAGTGTCGCTATGTTCACACATAGTTCAAGGCTGAGATAGGTGTCGGGTTTGAGCTCTATAGCAAAATCTTTCAAGAGTATATCAACCATCATTGAAGCTAGAGTCAATCCACATGCAGTCGTGAGTATGGCTTGCGTGACTCCAATCTCTGCGCGACCAAACATCATAAAGTTACCAGCATATGCATGGGCAGCATACATGACTGTTGTGTTTGCGAGAAGATAGGTCAGGAATTTTCGTGTGTAGTACATGTTTTCACCTCCTTTCATTCGTACCTTAGTATATGGTATAAACAAAGCTATGTCATCAATTGGATTTTATGGTGCTGCGGGAACAGTAACTGGATCCAATTATATTGTGACGAATGATAGACACTCGCGCATCCTTATTGATCTCGGGATGTATCAAGGTACACAAGAAATTGTTCGCCTGAACACAAAGCCCTTGGGTTATGATGTGAGAACGCTCTCCGCAGCATTTTTGACGCATGCTCATCTAGATCATTGTGGTAGGCTTCCCCTTCTTGTGAAAAATGGGTTTCGTGGAAAGATATTTATGACAGAGCCGACGCGGGATATGATGCAGGTGGTGCTTATGGATGCCGCGCGCATTGCACAAGTAGACGATTCAGTACCTCAGATGTATACAGATGACGACGTGATGCGACTACTCCCTCATATTGAGATAGTAAACATCGATGAGACCGTCCGAGTGGGCGGATTTGCAGTCACGTTTAAACATGCGGGACATATATTGGGTGCTGCAAGTTTGGAAGTCAAAGATGAGACATCGCCTACTGCTCGGACACTCATTTTCAGCGGTGATTTAGGGAGATATCCTCATTCTATGCTTGTTTCCCCTCATATGTTTGAGCAGGCCGATGTTGTTGTGATGGAATCTACGTATGGTGGGCGCATGCACCCCGATGATCACCCGCTCGATATTCTTGAATCTGAAGTTACCGCCATTCAATCAACAGGCGGTGTTCTGATGATCCCTGCATTTGCCATTCAGCGAACGCAAGATCTACTTGTTATGCTTAAAAAACTCAAGGATACGGGCCGAATTCCCCTCAATCTACCCGTCTATCTTGATTCACCCATGGCAATCAAGATTACACAAACATACGAGAAATATAAAAACAAACTTTCACCTGAGTTTCAGAAGAGTAATACTCATCACCCATTTCAATTTCACAATCTGCACATGCTTGTGCGTAGTCGGGAAAGTCAGGTCGTCGATACCACCATGGGCCCCCGCATTGTGATTGCGGGAAGTGGCATGATGCATGGTGGGCGAATTCTAAAGCACGCTCAAAAGTACATCACGCATGATAGGAATCGTTTGTTGATGGTGGGGTATCAGGGAGATGAAACGTTGGGTCGTGAGATTGTTGACGGAGCCACAGAGATTCAAATCTTTGATGTCACACTCCCAGTTAAAGCTCACGTGACTCGTATTCACTCAATGAGTGCACATGCTGATGAGGGAATGTTGCTTCGATGGCTTCAAGCCATACATGGTGTAAAGAAGGTCTTTCTCACACACGGCGAAGATCATGCACGAGAGGCGATATCCCCCAAAATCAAGGATCTGGGTATTCAGGATGTAGATATGCCTGAATTGTACGATGAATGCGCGCTCATCTAAGCTTGCCTAAGCGATCGACACCTTACTACGGCTTGTAAGCAGAAGACTGTTTGACCAGTTTTGCTTGAGCTTGGATCATGTATGTTTCGCCATCGTCCATGGTGATGCTC
>CAZPDN010000070.1:0-3857 GCA_964585435.1 uncultured Gammaproteobacteria bacterium | reverse complement strand
GGTGAAAGGTGAATATTGTGAATAATGACGCGTTTTTTCCCCATGACACACGTGCTCGTGAGTACTGAGCGCCTCCCTCCTTTGTAAAACAATACTAAATCCCAAAACCCAATACGAAGAGGAAGCTTGGTTGCATTTTCGATGGTTACCTTGGTTGGGTCGTAAAAGGTCGCGACAGAATAACGGCGAAAATAGTGCCGAAATGAGTATGAATGACCGGAGAACTCATAGCCAAATCGTTTCAGCAAGTCCAGCGTGTCATGGTTTACATGCATCTCCTGAACAGCCACAAGGTTTGGCTTGTGTTTATTCACGAGGGCAAGAAGCCGAGGGAGCCCTCTGTTCTTGTCGATGTTATATGTAAGGACGGATAGTGTTCTCACTCGTATAGTATACACCAAGATGAGTTAAAAAGTTATCCACATAACTCTCGAAGTGTTTTTATGGACTGTCACAAAAGGAAGAATGATAATAGAAATACTATCGGTCAACCGATAGTATGGATGGAATATACTATGGGGCTTGACAAGAATGATGAGGTGGCATAGACTTGAGACATGATGCAAACAAAGAGCGCAGTAGCGCGGACAAACCTTGTTTCTACAGTGAAAAACAGATTGTCTTTGAAGTTATTTACGAGGAATCAGTTCGCAAGCATTACGAGAAAAAGGCTGAGTTTGCCTATTACGCTGTATCAGTTGTAGGAGAGGTTTGGGGCTCTAGGATACATTGACGCATAAAAAAAGAGCATCACTACCGTTCGCGTTACCGTCGACGAATAGTAATGCCCTCTTATGGGTCTCCGAGGATCGGAGCTAGAAATACAATATCAAAGTTGCTACCACGTGTCAACAGGTATTTTGTAGATAGTTCCAGTGCCATGTTTGGAAACAAAAATGGCTTGTCCTAGAGCCTCAAACTTTTCCTCCTGCAGATTCGGATACTTTTCTTTTTCAAGACTTCCTACAATAACGTAGCTTATATTGTGTTTTATGAGTAGATTTCGCGTCATTTGGTAATCTGTACCTTCATATAGTGCCTGAATATCCTTTTGCAGAGCCCCAACTATTGTACTATCTCCACGCCATAGCCACTGATGCACATACCACCCCGCTACTGTGGGCAATCCCGTGTATGACGATACAACGTTGTAGTCTGTGTACGAATCGCCTGCTGCTTCGAGGATGGTGGGTTGACCTTTGACCTCTGTATTGAGGTAGTCTATGATCTCCAGATATTCCGATCGTATGGAGCCAGCCAACCATTTCTTTCCGTCGAGCGAGAGAGGTCTTTCGGGTTCTGTTTGCGTATAGTACGAAACTACTGCAAGTGTGGGATACACAGACACTAGAATGAGCAGGGGCAGTACGAGAACTGCGTATGTCCGGCTCAGCTTTGATGTGAACAGGGATTTCTTAAAAGAGGAGAGTATATAGGCGCTTGATGCTCCCAGCATGATAAAAGCCGCGTAGCCGAGCTTAAACATGGTGTTTGCACGAAAGTGTGAAGGGTATATGTCTTTCGCATACACGAATTCTGGAGCAACAATGAGTAGTGATGAATACGCACAGACAATGAGGACAAAAACATCTGTTTTCGAGATGTGGAAGCGATTTTTGATGGCTTGAATTGTAAAAAGGACAAAGTGGAACCAAAAGAAACCCCAGAGTGTTGCGAGCATCCACCATGCGCTTGTCTGGCAGTTTCCTTCAAATACAAAGTGACTACTGAGTGAGGGTCCGAGGAGGGATTGAATGAATTTTCCAGTTTCTACGCTTACACAATTAAAGCCAACACCTGTTGCAAAAGGCTTGAAATGCATATTGAATGGTATGTTTGCAAGCATGAACACCCCCACAATTACAACCATATGGGTGAAGAGTTCTTTACGCAGTCCTGTGACACTTGCAACAATCAGGAGGGCGAGTCCGAGATAGACAGGTGCATCGAAGGCATTCGTCATGAGGTTGATGCTCAGGAACAATCCAATAAGAGAGCTTGTCATAATGCGCTTTTTTAGGTCTTTCTGTATATAAAAACTGTAGATGAGACACAATGATACAAGTGCAAAAGGGATGTCGAACAAATGACCATGCAAATCTGCAACAACATATGAATAAATGGGAAATTCGTGGATGGTAAATGGAATAAAACGTGTTGCGTTGGGATACCAGTAGTCAGAAGAAATCCTCGCAATGCTCTCAAGTGGCTGAAGCATGTCCGAGAGAGAATATTTCAGCGGAAGCTCCCAAAATGGTTTCGGATTGTCTGTATTGTACCCGGTGGTCAGTAGGTAGATGGTGTGTAAATTACCTGCGGCATTCACGAGCCAACTTCCTATAAGAGCGGCGATTGTTGCGAAGCGAAATGTAGAAGATAAACCCTTGCGAACAAGATTAAACACGAATGTAAACGTACCCGCAACTGAAAGCGTTGCAAGTTGCGCAACAATGAGGTTGTATGTTATGTAGCTTGGTAGCCTGCTTAAAACAGTAAGTGTTGCTCCAGTGACATGTCCAAAGTAATAGTAATTGATTGGGTTGCCAGCAAGCCACATGTCATACGTGGGGAAGTATGTGCCTCGAATAGCTGCGTTGATAAATCCAAAATCCATAAACTTCTCCAAGCCGTGAATAGCCGGCTGGTATGCACGAATATATGTCCAAAGGAAAAACACACCCATCGTGAGCGCTTCTTCTATGAACAGAAGTCGCTTCATTTTTGGAGTGAGATGAGGAAAGCCCAGCTTGTATGCTCCAAGTCCAAACAGGCCAAGTACTGCAAGGATGCTTGCAAATTGAAATGGCACGACGCGTGCAGTTCCAAGTACAAATAGCGCAAACGTGAGGAGTGCTATGCCTATGGTTTTGCTTAATCCATAGCCCCTATCTGAAAAAGATGCAAAGATACGCGCTGTATAGGGGAAAAAAATAATCCCTATGCCCATGAGCATGAGATACCAGATAAGAGCTTGCGTGAACATGAGTTCAACATTACCCATTTTAGATTGAAATTGCAAGCTAATTTTGATATATTTTCGCCTAATGGAAAAAGCTTTCTCCCCATCAGAATGGGAAAAAAAGATATACGATCAGTGGGAGAAAAAAGGACAGCTTTCTTCTGCCTCAATACAGGGCAAGCCATTTACGGTGTTGATGCCTCCTCCAAATGCGAACGCATCACTCCATGCAGGGCATGGTATGTATACGGTTGATGATGTCGTGGTGCGCTGGAAGAGACTTCGGGGATACGCAAGTGAATGGTTACCAGGTATAGACCATGCAGGGTTTGAAACACAATTTGTGTATGAAAAACATCTACGCAAAGAAGGCAAATCTCGCATGGACTTTGATAGAAAGACGCTGTATGACAACATATATGCATTCGTTCAAGACAACTCAGGACTTATCTACCAACAGTTTAAGCTCCTCGGATTTTTGGCTGATTGGAAGCGAAGCGTTTTTACTCTTGATGAAAAGGTGGTTTCATATGTGTACGAAACCTTTCGCAAGCTTCATGAGGATGGATTTGTGTATAGAGGTGAGTATATCGTTAACTATTGCACGTACTGTGGCACATCTTTGGCGGAGCTAGAGGTGAAATATGAAGATCGAGTCGATTCACTCTATTATGTGCGCTATCCGCTCGTGGAAGGTCAGTTTGAAGGGCGAGACTACATTATTGTTGCTACTGTTCGAGTAGAGCCAATTCCTATTGATACTCACCTTGCTGTTCATCCCGATAATCCTCGCACAAAAGAACTTATTGGTCGCACAGTGCGCAATCCAATCACGAATGAGGAAATGACAATCGTTGCAGATGAATTCGTGGATGCGAATTTTGGTACGGGCATCGTC
>CAZPDN010000069.1:1967-3865 GCA_964585435.1 uncultured Gammaproteobacteria bacterium | reverse complement strand
GCTGAAATCATCAAGCACCTTGTCCTGCGTGCCTGGATACGAAAAGTCAACATGTCTGAATTCGATAAGGGGAGGTTGGGTAAGATTAAGAGGAGTGGGCACGGTAGGCTCATGAATGATCTGTGGTGTGTCAATGATATCAAAGAACGTTTCTAAATATTGAGATGTGTCGAATACTTCACCTATATTCCTTAGAAAACTTGAAAACCCACTCCTAAAATTCGCAATGATATTTGAGTAGAATCCAATGTCTCCAACAGTTATTCTTTTGGTAAACACGAGAGATACGGTGTATAGCTCAATGCCTATGTACGAAACAGATGATAGTGCATTTAAGCCCACTTGTAGACCAAGATTCTTTTTTGCTAATACTGAATCTTGCTTGTAGAACTTCTTGAGTATCTGCCGTATTTCGTTGAGAAACGTATGAGAAAGATCGTATAGCTTTGACTCCGTAATCATTCGCGCATCCTGAAGCATATCAAGCAAATCCCAATATCGCTTCCGGAGCGGACTTTTCCAGTTCCATATACCCCATGCTACCTGTGACATGCGCGTTTGGACGATGAGTTCTGGAATAAGGATAAGTGCAATGATAAGTATGAGATATGGGTTGAGTCTGTAAAGAGCTACTGCAGCAATGGTGACGCGAACAATTCCATCAATGATATTGAATAAGGCCATGACAAGATGCTGTGCTCTATTCCACAGACCTTCCCGTGCCTTTTCGAGGAGATTTTTGAACTCGCTATTCTCAAAATACTGTATATCCAATTGAGAAAGCTTTTTAAGAAAAAGTGACTGGAATACCATGGGTACGCGATTCCATAGATGGTGCACTGAGAAGGATTCGAGTCTATATGCAACATCTGAAGCAAAATAGCTCACTGCTCGGGCAAAAAATAGCCAGTAAAATAGATTCGCATTGAATGATCCGTCTTGAACAAATGAGACAATTTCATCAATGATGAGTTTGTAGATATATGCATTTATAAAAGGCAATAGAGCAGGTGCAATGTGCAAGAAGCCTGATATTAAAAGTAGATTGCGTTCATGCTTCCAAATGATAGCTACAATTCGTGACGAAGTGGAGATGGTCTTACGAATAGATGTGAGGGATACTTTTTTTGTCTCAGGAGTATCAGATGACATGTTTGAAATAGATTGACCCTATGTATTTTGAGGGAAATTAATTGTCTTTTCCGCAAAGCTGTATTCGGTATAGCGACGAAGTCGAATATCAATGGGCTTAATGTGGAAAACGGTTTTTGCCTGGTCTTTGTACTTTAATACGGGAAGTGATTGGAGGAAATCAGCTCCATAATGAAGTTTTTGAGCTAATGCCTGCAGGGTTTTGTCCAACATTTCGGGCTTTTCTTCCGCCTTGCCTCGGTAGCGGATTGTTTCAGTAAGGGAGTTGTTCACAATTGTAAGAGTGATAAAGGGTTGGTGCATGATGTTTTGTTTTTTCTGAGTAAGTGCTGGCGTAACAAACGAAAGGTTAAAGTCATAGTCAGCAATGTAGTAGATAACTGCAGCATCAGGTAGTCCATCCGCAGATACGGTAGAAAGCACACCTAAGCTGTTTTTTATCAACGCTGTTCGAATATATGAATCATCCAACTGCAAAGCATCCATGCAATTAGTGTATCACGTCACAATGTTCTTGACATGTCTTTCAAAGATCACTATAATGAATAACAATTACTTATTTCTAGAATACATATGCCAGCAAAAGCAAAATCAACAAAACCAGCTTCCTCAAAAGGAACTGGAGTCGGTCAGTCATTATCTAATCAGCGTATTGTGCTCTGGTTGCTCGTCGGCTTTGTCGCATTCCTCACGCTTTGGATGCTTTACACTGTTAAGGCCATGCAGGCTGAAAGCATGAGCACAGC
>CAZPDN010000069.1:0-1867 GCA_964585435.1 uncultured Gammaproteobacteria bacterium | reverse complement strand
GGAAATATGAAGGCAAGGGTGCTTGGTATTTTGCGACAATTCCACTTTCGGTTGCGCGAGAGATTGAGAGTGTATACGGGCCGAAGCGTCGGGGGTGGGGGTCTATTCCCATCACTGTAGAGTTGGGCATGTCGAAATGGCAGACGTCAATCTTTCCCGATACAAAATCAGGATCATATCTCCTTCCTCTCAAAAAACTGATTCGCGAAAGAGAAGGGATACATGAAGGAGCATCTGTCACACTAATATTGTCAGTTCGAGGCATTCCCTTTCACGCGTGAGGTGAGTCTATACAACGTGCAAGATGCGTAGCAACCTTCATAGACAACATTGTATGCAAACTCTGACAGTACATCCTGAAATGCTGGTTGCCATATAGAAGGTAGATTTGAGCTATATGCATTTGTTACATATACATTTCCTTGTGTGAGGAGATGCTCGTACATATCTGCAATGGATTTCGTTGATCCTGGTAGTGTCGTTGCTGGAGTATAGAATTCTTGGTCCAAAGTAAGGGGAACGGGAATGAGTGAGTCAGAAATCAAATTAACATAGTGAGGTGGGAGAAAGGTGCCAAGATATGTTTTTGTATCAGGATTTCCTTGCACATGTTTTTCGATCTCTTTGATGGCAATGTAGTTCCATGGCTGTTCAGGATGGAGAAAATTCAGTCCGATCTGCTTTTTCAGTGTGAGGACATGCATTTCAGGTATCGCAGTTTGTGAAAAAAGCGGGATGAACAGATATGCGCAAGTACTTGCTATAACCGCAATAGATTTTGCTTTGCCCGAAATATATGCAAAAGGTATGCCTGACGACAGAATGATAAGAGGAATGAGACTGCTTACATATCGTGCGTCGGGGGTGACAAATGCGGACATGAATAGGGTATGTACTACAATGACGCCGATTGTTCCTTTTGAAAAATGCTTGATACGAGGTGATGAAGAGCGCGCACCCCACACAAGCCCAGCACATCCCAAGAGGGAGATAAGAGGTGAGATGAGTTTCTCCTGATACCACAAATACCTGGTGTTTGAACCCAGCAGGGCTTTCATGTAAAAAATACCATTTTCAGTTATGTATCCAAGGGAAAGACTTGACCCGGGTTGAAGATTTTTGTGTCCAGACAGAAAGCCAGACATGTAGACGATCATCACTCCTGCGAAGCCAATTGCCACATATTTTTTAAATACTGATGGTTGGCGAATCATATGCCAAACGGCATAAGCAACACCGAGAGCACTGTTTGAGACTTTTAGAAATGGTAAAAGCAAAGATGACGAGATCAATACCCACGGCCGGAATTTTTGAGGCGTGAGCATAAGCGCTGTTGCCCCAAGGACCGCAACAATCGTCACAAGCTCTGCCATGAGCAAGCTTGGCATGGTATATACATAAAAGTGCGTCACAAAGACACCGAGAACAAACAGCTGAATCATGTGTTGTTTGGGATACAGCTGGCGCGAGATGTATACGATAAGCAATGCTGCAAGTATGAGGAGCACTATGTGTAACCAGAAAAAATCGAGAACAGATTGGCGTAGAGCAAAAATAGGCACAAGTAGTAAAGAATATCCTGGGGAAGTAGCAATGCGTGGTGAAACAGTATCTGAGCGCATGCTCCACGTTCCTTCACGAACAAATGACATTGCTGGGTAGCTGTAGAAGAGTGTATCAGGGTATGGTTCCAGATTTGGAATGAGAGACTGAGTGTCATATGGATTCTTAAGTGCAAGTAGGATGCCTAAGAGAATGACGAATATGATCGAGCCTAGGCGCACATGTTTATGAGTAAAAAAGGTAGATAACATGAATCGATATCTCATGAGGATATGTTAGACTGAGTGCATGAAAAAATCCATCA
>CAZPDN010000068.1:3462-3883 GCA_964585435.1 uncultured Gammaproteobacteria bacterium | reverse complement strand
GAGGGGGCTCCATTTGCCGGATCACCTATAAACACATACTGAATCACATTGATAATAAGATATGAGCTCAAAAAAAGAATAATCCCCACAAACGCATAGGTGATTGTCTTCTTTGCATCCCCAGCCTTGCCCGGGTTGCCCCTCGATGTCAGAAACTGAAAAGCCCCAACCACAATCATCACAAACAATATAAGCAACACAAGTGCTGTAGCAAGAAAAAGAATGTTTTGAAACAAAACCTCAAAACACTTCAGGGTAGGAATACCATCTGATAAACACCCTGACTCCTCAAAAGATTTTATCTGAAGATATGTGAACATGGCTACATTGTACAGGAAAAGGAAAAGGGAATACTATCTGTTTGGGATAGTTGGGTTGTAGGGAGCATCTGAGGTTGATGTGTCTGCGGTATCAGGAATAC
>CAZPDN010000068.1:0-3452 GCA_964585435.1 uncultured Gammaproteobacteria bacterium | reverse complement strand
CATCAGGATCTGCAGTCGAGGAAGAACTTGTTCCGCATGATGCAGGACTCTCGCCAGGATTTGCATCTGGGTTAAATCCACCCACATTGCAATCACCATCTCCATCAGTATCGGGGTCTGATATATTAGCCAACCCATCACCATCCATATCCGTTGCTCTATCAATTGGATTCAAAATCCCTGGAATCGTAAGAGGACATGTGATACCAAAACACACGCTTTTCTTAAACACTACTTGCTCAAGTGCAGCGATGATAGAAAGAGTTGCGATGATGAGAATAACACCAATAACGGCAGCCTGGATTTGCTTTTGTGCATCGTCTACCTTGCCTGTTACGTATTTCATGGCTCCTTGGAGCATGTAGAAAAGTGCGATTAAACCAGCGATGACGAAAAAGAGACGAATGGCAAAAGACAAGAATTGACTGAAGTCTGGAATACGGAAGCCCAGAATTGACTGGTTAATCTTTATTTCATCAGAGGCAGCATGCACACCACTAAATCTTCCTAGAAACAGGAAGAGTGAGCCTGCATAGAGAGTGAGTTGTGCCTTCATGGAATCTAGTATGAATAATGAAGGTCTGGATGTCAAGGGATATTTTCGTGAATTTTGTGATGTGAGATGTTTTTCGTGGCTTGTGGTTGAAAAAATGGGTTGGTTATGATATACTACAGGCCATGAAAGAAGCACGAAATGTCATAGTCTCTGTGTTGTTGCTCCTCTTTATTCTTGTCGGTATCGGCGTTGCTATAAGCCGAGTCGCTACAAAGGAAAAAGAAACAAAAACAGTAAAGACAGACAACCAGCGTGGATTTGTTGAAAGAATCTTCTTTTCTTCGACTCCAACACCAACACCCAAAAAGGGAGGGCTTACTATTGTGTCTGAAACACAGCCCACGCCCACCCCACGCCCAACAAAACCAGCACCAGCTGGAGTATCGGCTTCAACCATTCCGTCAACAGGTCCTGCTACGGCTGTTCTTGCCCTTTCACTCATGGGCATGTCCGCAGGGTTTGTGCTAAAGCGCCAAGCACACTAACTACCAAGTCCTGGTAGCCCTATTCCTGTTGCTATGAAGCGGATAATAAAGACCGCGAAGAGCGTAAATATTAGACCTGCTAGCGCTCCGTAAATGATTCGCTTGCCTTGTTGGAGTCTTCCTACATCCGCGCGAGCTGTTGCAATAACCCCTGCTCCGTAGATAAAAAACAGAAACGAAAGGCTTCCGACGATCGAAAAGAAGAATCCGGAAATTTGAGCAGCAAACTCGCCTGGTTTTGTTGCGAGACAACCGAAATCTGTATAGATATGATACAAATCCGGAGATGGAATGCCTGATTCAGCCGTGCCTTGAATGGTTTTGTCTTCAAGCGGGTTGATGTCTTCTGCTCCAAATGCTGGATACACACATTTTCGACAACTCTGCCATCTATCCGGTATCTGTTCAAGCGTCATGCCCTTACAATATCCGCACACATCACAGTTTGCGGTACTAATGTGCGCTGGGGCTGTTGCAACAGGGACGTTTTGGTTTTGTGGAATCTGGCGAGCAGAGTCTGTTGAGGGGGGATTTTGTGGCACCTGTGCTGAAGCGGGGCCTCCCAACATGTAGAAACCTGCAATCAACAAAAACACAATTGTGGAAATGAGGGTGCGCTTCATATACACAGTGTACAAAACTTATCGCCACAGATGCAATCACGCATCATCTTTTCTATAATGAGTCTGCTGTATGAAGAAAAAAATTCTCGCTTTCATCCTTTGTGGACTACTGGTTTCTCTCGGCACCCGAGGTGCATCTGCAGATGAAATAGACGATCTGAACAACGAACTCGGCAAGCTTCAACAACAACTCGAAGCATCCCGAAAGGCCTCGAAGCCTCTTGAGACGGATCTTGCCCGCATGCGCCAGCAGTTAAGCTCTATCAAGTCGCGCCTTGCAGGCATCCAGGCAAGCATTGCTCGCGAGGAAAGGGCTCTCGAGATTGCAGACAGAGATCTTGTCAAACAAAAGACTATTATTGACCAGCGTGTGGCAGCGCACTATAAAAACCTGCGCAAAACAGGTGGATCCATGCTCGACCTACTTGTTGCTCAGAATTTTTCAGCTTCCTTGAAAAATCTTTTTTACCAAAAAACTGCAGCAGATAATGATAGGCAGACTATTTTGAAAACAGTTCTCTATATAAACACAGTTGAAACGGCAAAAAAGAAACTCGCTTCGGAAAAGGTGCTTCTTGCCAAGACACAGGTGCAAGTTGATGCGGATTCTCGATTTTTAGAGGGAGAGCTTGGCAAGGCGAAGTCATATCAATCAGAGCTCAGCTCAAAAATTGCTCAGTTGAATGCTAAGCAAAAGCAGTTGATTGCACAGAAATTGGGCGGATTGAATCTTCCGACGTCTCTTGGTTTTGGGGCTCTGTCGTGCACAGATGATAGAAAGCTGGATCCTGGATTTTCACCTGCGATCGCTTTTTTCACATTTGGCATCCCCCATCGCATAGGTATGAATCAATATGGGGCTTTGGGACGGGCAAAAAATGGTCAAAATGTTGAGCAGATTTTAGATGCATACTTTGATAATGTAGAGCTCAAAAAGGATTATTCTACAGATATTACTATTCAAGTTAAGGGGTACGGCGGGTATCAACTCGAAGAATATGTAAAGAGAATATACGAAATGCCCGAAAGCTGGCCTCTCGAAGCATTAAAGGCACAAGCAATATTGGCGCGATCCTATGCTCTAGCCTACACAGGAAACGGGGCGCGAGAGATTTGCACAACTCAAAGCTGTCAGGTATTCAAGCCTGATCCTAAATCCGGCGCTTGGGCTCAGGCTGTCGATGAAACGCGAGGATGGGTGCTTACGCAGGACGGAAATCCCATAACAGCATGGTATTCATCCACTGATGGAGGGTATACATTTCAATCATCAGATGTGGGATGGTCACCTCGATCATATACGAAACGACTTCAAGATGGATCTGCTGGATATTCGAGTTGGGACGATCTCTTTAACAACGCGTACGACAAGGATTCTCCTTGTTTTTATGCTGCACAAGGTTGGCGATCTGAATATGGTAAGTCAGCATGGCTACGACCAAGCGAAGTAGCAGATATTGTAAATGCTATCCTCCTGGCCCAAAAAGACTCAAGCGTGCAAGATAAACTATACCAGCCGGACAAACCCCATCCATATGGAGGCGAAACATGGGGTGCAGACAGGGTAAAAGAAGAGCTTCGCGCTCGAGGAGGAAATCCTTTTAACTCAATCTCTGATGCTTCCGTATCTGCAGATTTTGGGGTGGGTCGCACCAACTCCATAACGCTCAGCGGGGATGCCGGATCAGTAACGTTTAGTGGTTCTGAATTTAAGGACTTTTTCAATCTTCGCGCTCCTGCAAACATACAGATTGTCGGAGGCTTATATCGTACTGAGAAGCGCTAGAA
>CAZPDN010000067.1:0-4077 GCA_964585435.1 uncultured Gammaproteobacteria bacterium | reverse complement strand
TCATTACACACCTCGATTCTGCCCTGTACCATTGGTTGTAACTCTCCACGATGTAGCATACGAGTTTTTTCCTCAGGAATTCCTCAAGAAAGATGCTTACAAGCTCAAACAATGGACCAAACATGCACTCAAGCAAGCAAAACGCGTTATATGTGTTTCGCAGACCACGAAAAAAGATGTACTTGCAACATACTCAATTCCAGAAGAGAGAGTATCAGTTGTTTATAACGGATTCAGACCTCTCTCAAAGCCAGATACTCAGTTTCATGAAAAGACTCTCTCGTCATTGCATGTCTTGAAGCACTCTTATATTTTGTATGTCGGAACACTCCAGCCCCGCAAGAACCTGCCCATACTCATCAAAGCCTTCAAACACATTCACACAACACACCCCCATCTCAAACTTGTGATAGCAGGGAAAAAGGGATGGATGTATGAGACCATCTATGAGTCTGTACGTGAATCAGGGCTTGAGGATGCTATAGTACTCACAGGCTATGTCTCAAATGAAGTGGTAAGTTGCTTGTACAGCAATGCATCGGCATTCGTCTTGCCTTCACTCTATGAAGGCTTTGGCATACCCTTGCTCGAGGCTATGCATCACGGTTGCCCCGTTGTATCGTCATCAGCTTCCTGCCTACCCGAAATAGGTGGAGATGCGTGTGAATACTTCGATCCTCAGGATGAATTCTCATGTGCTACAGCAGTTCTCAAAGTTTTAGACGACAGCGATCTTCGCAAACGCCTTGTTGCAACAGGCAAGACACGTGTCGCGCACTTTAGCTTTGCAAAAGCAGGCGCCCAGACTCTAGACATTATTCAGCAAACCCTATCAAAATAGTCACGCTCAGGATATACTTAGATATATGAAAACACCTTTCAGAAATAGAATGGGCGAGCAACTCACCCTTTCAGAGACAACTTCAAAAATTACAATTCGTGTGCAGACAATTTTTGCTGAAGCATGGCTGTACATCATCCATATTGGGGGCTCAATTCCATTGCACCACGTACGCAGGGCACTGTATAGACTCTCGGGGATGACCATAGGGAAAGGATCATCCATCCACATGTACGCGCGTTTCTACAAACCCTCAGGTATTACCATAGGTGAGGATACCATTATCGGTGAAGGAGCAGTGCTTGATGGCAGAGAACAGCTAACAATTGGAAATCATGTTGATATAGCTACGGAGGTAATGATCTA
Source organism: uncultured Gammaproteobacteria bacterium (assembly GCA_964585435.1). Lineage (GTDB taxonomy): Bacteria > Patescibacteriota > Microgenomatia > UBA1406 > HO2-37-13b > 2-02-FULL-43-11-A. The sequence continues at coordinate 2,870 of CAZPDN010000067.1, read as the reverse complement.
TAATTCTCAGCACGATATGAATGCTGATGATTTTGCAGAGCATACAGATGCCTCCGTGTCTATCGGCGACTATGTCTTTATAGGTCCTCGCGCAATTATTCTTCCAGGTGTTCAGGTTGGTGAAGGAGCAGTTATCGGAGCAGGAGCTATTGTAACGAAAGATGTCCCACCCTATGCTATTGTCGGCGGTGTTCCTGCGAAAATCATTGGTGAAAGACGCAACAAAAACCTTCGCTACAAGCTCGGCAGAGCTCACTGGTTTCGATAGCTCTGTGACGGCCCAGGCACACTATAAAACTTCTCAATTTGATCGTTCGGGATAGTAAACCTATTGATATCATATCCTCTTTCTTTCATAAAAAAATACACACCTCCAAACCTATCTTTGACCTCGAAAGCTTGAGGAAAGACTTCTCTCTGGAATACAAAATATGTCCGTGCATCAGCTATCACAGACAGTGCAACAACCAACGCACATATTCCCCCAACCACCGCGCGTGAACTTTTCGATGCGATGTATTCAAGAGCATAGCCAACACACAGTACTAGCGATGGGATCACCGTAATGGTGCGAAGCATGTTTGGATTCTCATGAGGATACGTAAGGAGTGTTGGCCCCATTGCAAGAACACCATACAACAAAATGAGGATTCGATACGGTTTTCGCCAATCGCGAATACACAACACACAGCCCCATACAGCAAGCAAGGTAATTGGAAGTGGCAAGGCAGGCTTAAATGGATAATTGTGTCTCCCACTCGCGTCGCCCTCAACAAAGAAGAGCTTCGTATTTCGCCAAACATTATCCCCGAAGAAAACAACTTTCTCAGATAGAGAAAGATTGGGATCCTGCAGATACAACTGCTGAGCTACACGCACATCATGATTATTGAGAAGGTATACTGACAACGGGGCAATGAGCACACCAAACACACTCAGAAACAAGACATACGATCTGATTTTTCGCAGGGATGGAGGCACAAACATCCCCACCAGAGGAATGAGAAAAAAGAACCTTCCCACTTGATATGAGTTAAATGCTAGTCCTGCTCCTAGAGCGGACACCACAAGCCACATCCATCTCTTGGGCTCTTTCATCGCTCGGACAAGCCCATACAAACTCACAAGCTCTAGAAATAATACGAGAGTCCCTTCAAAAGAGAAGCGTGCAAAGCCATACATCCATCTCATCGAGACAAACAACAAGCCCACCACCAATGCAATGCCTATGGAATATGTGTGTCTACCCCAACGAGCCAGATTGATCTTTGTGACGCCAAATACTTCTCGAGCAACCAAATACATCATTCCGCCTGCAAGGACGCCAAAAAGTGCGGATGGCAATCGAAGCGATGCCTCATGGAGTCCGAAGAGCTTAAAAAAAGCAAGGATGATGTAGAAATACATCGTGGCATGCCCAGTTGCATACTGTGTGTACGGTGTATAATCACTATACTCAAGCATGACTGCGAGGCGGGCAAATTCAACCTCATCGAAGGTCAGGTGAGCCGGCAACGCATTGAATTGATAGAAGATATACAAACAAGCTATTCCTATCACACATAAAAGACCTTTCATACCTCATTATAGCATTACGCGATTGCCTGCTATACTATATGTATGAAGCTATCTATCATTGTTGTTTCCTACAACACAGCTGATCTTACTATTCAAACCCTTCAGGCAGTTACAACATCACTAGCCCGCACCCCATCGCTCACATCCGAGCTAATTGTTGTCGATAATGCATCAACAGATTCCTCACCTGACCGCATCACATCTTTCTCACCTGGGATTGAGAACTGCACCTATATGCCCATTCTGAGCTCAACGAATGGAGGATTTGGCTATGGAAACAATCTTGGACTCAAAGAAAGCACAGGTGATTACATTCTTCTTCTCAATTCAGATGTCATTGCTGATGATGTTAACTTTGAAGAATTGATTTCCTACATGGATGCTCACGAAAAGGTAGGTGGTCTCACTGTTCGTGTCGAGCTACCCAACGGTTCAATTGATCCTGCATCTCACAGAGGCTTTCCCACGCCGTGGCGATCATTTACATATTTTACAAAGCTCCAACACCTTACCAGGCGTATTCCATACCTGAATGCGCTCTTTGGAGGATATCATCTGGTACACCTTGACCTGAACACAACACATGAGATTGATTCTCCTACAGCTGCTTTTTTTCTCATCCGTGGCTCCCTCATGCGCGAACTTCATGGTTTTGATGAGGATTATTTTATGTATGGAGAAGACATTGACCTTGCCATGCGTATGAAGAAAAAAGGCTATAGTATCCTCTATCATCCCGTCTACACAGTAGTGCATCTCAAGCATCAAAGTGGCCTGAAAACAAAAAAGAAGAAGACTCAATCAGTCACAACATATCACTTTTACAACGCAATGAAAATATTCTTTCAGAAGCACTATGCCTCACGCTATCCCACCATTGTAACGTGGTTCATAATGAAAGCAATAGACATAAAATATACGTTGGCACGGCTTACGTAGACTTATCCACATGAATACGCGCAAACGAATCGGTATAGATGCTCGACTCATTGCTCAAACTGGCGTTGGTCGATACATCCACGAACTCGTGCGCGAGATAGCAATCCTTGCGGATAAACATACCACAGCAGACCTATTCATTTATATACGCAAAGAAGACGAACATCTCGCTCCTGCTCAGACATCTCACATCCATATCCGTCATTGTCACCATCAGTGGCATTCATGGAGTGAACAGTGGGGATTCTACCTTCAGATCATGAAAGACAAACTTGATCTCATGCATTTTACGTATTTCAGCTTCCCGCTTTTGTACCGCCGACCATATGTCATTACTCTTCACGACCTCACAC
>CAZPDN010000066.1:0-4118 GCA_964585435.1 uncultured Gammaproteobacteria bacterium | reverse complement strand
CTACAAGGCTCCCTTGTGTCTCTATGACTTATAGTACATATTACAAGCTCTTTCTAATTTTGCATCACTCCTTTTCATATGCAACTTCGTGCATTTCTAAGAAATATGACCACACAAAATCTCAATCAGCTTTCTCTACCATTCCAAACACAAAATAAGAGCAAATGTGGATAACTTTTGATGTTTTTTGTGGTTGAATTGTGGATAACATTCGAGTAAAGTTGTGGATAAGTTATCCACAAATAATATATTCACTTTAGATGGACTGGACAAGCTTTCTCGACTATTTAGCAAAAGACAATGATTCTGGAATCATTCTTCCTCTCATGCGAAATTGTCGTTTGGTTTCATATGACGAGCAGAATTGCACAATAGAATGCGAGAATCTTGGAGCGAAGTTTTTTTTAGATAGTAAACGGGCAATTGTTGAGGACTATGTTTGGAAATTTACCTCTCGACATGTATCAATAGCTTTTACAGTAGGTGTCAAAAAAACGCGTAAAAGCCAAAAGGAGAAAATACAAGAGGATTCGTCCATATCCCTACTCCAGTACCAAGAGAATCAAGAGGATAAGGTTCGTCAATCAGGACTACAAGCTCGCTTCACATTCGAAAATTTTGCCGTATCAAACTCTAACCACATGGCTCATGCAGCTGCACAAGCTGTTTCTATGTCACCTGGCTCTATGTACAACCCCTTATTCATCTATGGAGACGTGGGAGTAGGCAAAACACATCTTTCACACGCTGTTGCAAATGCGATGCTTGAAAAAGATATTCGGAAACGAGTTTTGTATTGCACCTCCGAACAGTTCACAAACGACTTAGTCAATGCTATCAAGACAAAACACACCCAATCCATTCGAGACAAGTATCGCAATCTAGATATTCTTATTGTTGACGACGTTCAATTCATTGCTGGAAAAACATACGTGCAGGAGGAGTTCTATCACACGTTTAACACCATTGTTCAACGTGGTGGTCAGATAATTATGACCTCAGACAGACCTCCGCGCGAAATCAAATCCTTGGAAGATAGATTACGGTCACGGTTTTCAGGAGGATTGATTATTGACATGCAAAAACCTGATTTTGAACTGAGAACAGCAATTGTGCTCATAAAAGCACAAGAAAGAAATATCGATATTGATATGGGAGCAGCTCAGAACATAGCAGAAAAAATAGATGATTCCCGCGAGCTGGAAGGAGCTCTCCTGAAGCTACTTTCACTCTCTCTCAGTCAATCGGACAGTAATAAAATAACCTCAGAGACAGCACTTTCAGAGCTCAACAGACAGGATGATCGAAAAAAGGCAAAAATCACACCTCAGGACATCATTAAAGCTGTTGCAACATACTATGACCTCAAACCATCACATATACGCGGAACTTCACGAAAACAAAATATTGCATTCGCCCGACAGGTAACCATGTATCTTCTTCGAACAAAACTCAAGCTCAACCTAGATGAGGTTGCATTTATTTTTAAGAAAAAAGATCACACAACAGTCATTCATGCAGTCGAAAAACTACAGTCCATAACCATGAAAGATGAGAATGTGGCTATGGAGATTCAGAAGATATATAATTCCATCTCTTTATCATAGAGAGGGGTTATACTCATTGTTTTCACGTCGTATACACATAGACAAAGATACATATTCTTTCTATCAGAACAACACAATTGCATATTGAGAGGTCGTGATATACACTTATGCACACACACTAATACTACTAATATATAGATATACGACACATGAAATGCACCCTATTAAAAGAAACTTTTGAGGAGGCACTTTCACTTGCATCACGATTCACTTCACACCGAGTAACTGCAGTACAGTCAATTCAAGGAACAAAGATTGATGTTTCAGCAAAAGGAATAACAATTACCACAACAAACCTGAGTGATTTTTTCCAAACAACAATCCCAGCTCAAGTTGAGCAGGAAGGGGAGTGTGTCTTTGACAGCCGTAAAGCATTGGAGTTTGTCAACTTTTTACAATCAGGCAATCTTGAGCTTGAGTTGGAAAACTCAACTCTTCAGTTGTCACAAGGTAAAACAAAGGGTCACTTCAACACATTCCAGGGGAGTGATTTCCCAGATTTGCCACATTTGAATGGAAAGGTATTCCCTGTAGAGAAAAAACTGCTAGATACGCTTCCTAGTGTCTTATTTTCAGCTTCTAAAGACGAGTCTCGACCCATTATGACAGGAGTATTTCTTACCCACTCGCAGGATATGCAATTGTTTGTTACAACCGATGGCTTCCGACTCTCTGTATTGCAAACACCTATGAAGGAGGAGTTTCCTCAACTTATACTTCCTGCGGGTATCTTTCAAGAAGTTCAGAAGATGGCAAAGGGAGAAGGGGTTGCTCTGACAATCTCTCCAGAGGATAAGCTTATAAAGTTCACTATAGGTTCTATCGACCTGTACTCACGTGTTATTGAGGGTGATTTCCCTCCATATGAGAAAGTTATTCCAAAAGAATCAACGACAAAGATATGTATAAAGCGCACTGAATTGCAAAAGACTATTCGACTAGCTTCGATTTTTGCTCGCGAACAAGCAGACGTGATAATTTGTACTTTTTCTGACGAGGGCTTGTATATCACTCCCAAGGGTACCCACTCGAAAGATTCACAGGTTTTCCAGGAATTAGAAGCATTTGAGGGGGAGGATATTAAGATTGCGTTTAACTACAAGTATATTCTCGAATTCCTTAACACTGTTTCAGCAGATGAAATAGAAATTGCATGTACACATCCCGCCGCTCCATGTATCTTTCGTGTGAAAGGTGATCAGGCATATCTTCATATTATCATGCCTTTGCGAACCGAAGAGACAACAGGATAGACTATGTTTGACTCAGTGTTGTCACTTCCTTATCTGAAGCAATGATCTTTATTGCAACGTGTGATTGACCTGCAAAAAACAACCCCTCTCCTACACCAGCTGAAAGGAGGAAGTGTTTTTCACCTCCCGTGAGGCTAAACACCTCTTCGATGCGATCAATAGCAGCTGTGGATTGTTTGAGTAAGATTTGAAGGCTTGAGTTTGTGAGAATTGCTCGTCCCTCCTCAACACTCAAGAAATCTTCCACATCCTGCGTAATTGTGGTGAGTCCAAGTTGGTACTTGCGAGCACGTTTTGCAAAGCTGTGCAAGAATCGGGCTGAATCTTTTTGTTTCACCAGATACCAAGCCTCGTCAACAATGAGGATTCGGCGCGTTTTGTCACGACGGATACGATTCCAGATATAGTCGAGAATGATGTACATGGCAACAGGACGTAGATTCTCTTCTAAATCACGCACTCCAAAGACTGTAAAAGGATTGTGAATATCAAAGTTGGATTGACTGTTGAAAATACCACTTGCGGAGCCTTTAATAAACTTCTCCAATCGTGTTGCAAGCTCCGTAGCTTCATTTGATTCAAAACCGAGGAGAACCTTATATAAATCTTCCATGAGGGGTGATTCGTTATGAAATGTCGCCGGATCTTGGGTAATTCCTTTTACTTTATACGTTGTGACAAGAGCCCTATCGAGCAAAGCATCTTGTGTGGGAGTGAGCTCACCCATAATCACTTTCATCAGAGAGTGAAGATTGAGAATTTTGTTTGGAAGTTCGTCAGCTTCGGGATTTTCTTTGTTCAGGTCAAATGGATTTATTTTGTATTGAGCTGAGAGAGAAAAGGAAACAAATTCCCCTCCAAACTGAGTACACATATTTTGGTATTCATTTTCAGGATCAATAATAATGACCTGGGTTCCCATGAGAAGCTGTCGCATAGCCTCGAGTTTCACAAGGAATGACTTACCTCCTCCTGACTTACCAAGAATAATTGAGTTCGCATTTTCGAGCGTAAATCGATCAAAAATAATAAGACTTCCATCGTGCTGGTTTACGCCATACAGTATCCCCTCATTTGCAGTAAGTGAGGCTGTTGAAAACGGAAACATGGTTGCAAGCGATGTTGAGTCCATGTTTCGCCAAACCTTGAGTTTATCTGTAAACATGGGAAGGGTTGATTTGAAGCCCTCTTCCATTTCCAGCGTAGCTTTTTTAGAAATGACAAGAAGGGATGAAATACTAGACTCGAGTTCTTGAGT
>CAZPDN010000065.1:0-4144 GCA_964585435.1 uncultured Gammaproteobacteria bacterium | reverse complement strand
TCTAAACCCCAACTTCTTGGCTAGATCAACCATAGCTGGTGGGGCCGGAACTGCTTCGTTGAACTGAGTTCGACGGAGTGATTTGAGAAGCATCATCTGATCCTTTCTGAGCGAGAGACATGACACCAAGTCATGACTATCTTTCGTAGATAGCATTCTGTACATATGGATATACACAATGCTATCTACAAAACCGCCGTTTATGTAATGTGCGTCTTCAAACCACACAGCTTGTGTGTGCTGAAGATGTCTTATAGTATATCATCAGATGAGTGGTATTACAATTCACGCAGAAAAAAAGCGCCCAGGTACGCACCTGTTACGGTGCATACGTAGGCGCTTGTGGTGGTCAGTCTGAGTAGAATTCAGAGACCATGTGATTCTCTTTTCATTCAAGATGGATAAGGAGTGGCCAGAAGCCTTCATCCGTGAGGATGATTCCTCGAAAAGAACCGCTTTTGTCTCTGAGGATTCTCGCGGCATGGCGTGGGATTTGTGCCTGATGCCATCCATCTGGCAAATTCGTCATCACCCTGACTCTGTCAGGATCAAATCGTGCCCCTGCGTTGGAAAGCCTTTCGAAATCCTCATGTTTATCCACCAAAATAGGTACCATGATCGTTCCTCTTTCTCTTTGATGTTGCTTCATGCTCTCGCATGACTACTCATTCAAGTAGCAATCTGTGCTCATGTAAAACGCAGGTTGCTACCTGAATACTGACCAATTATAAACGTGCGCGAAATAAACGCTTCTCTTCTTTTTCAAATGCAAAGATGAAAAAGGAGTAGATGAAGTATATCAAAGGAAGGTCAGTTTGTATATGTTATGGGATAAGTGGTGGACGTGGGCCATAAGGAGGCCCAACGAAAAAAAGTGCCCGCATGCCACTGGATGAGTCCAATGACATGCGGGCGGGTGTGGATTCTTGCGAGGATCAGGGCTTGTCCCATGAGTCGACGAATCGATCTGAAGACGAGCCCGGGTAATTCTCGCCAAGCCACGCTTCGGCAAGAAGTCTGGCAATCGTAGAAGATTCTCGATCGATAACCTTGCGTGGTTTTCCTGACTTACGATCCTGAATCGTCATCCTCCATTGAGATCCACGCCTCTCATCAGTGATGACGAAACGGGGGAACAATTCGATCCCTTCAGTCTGAATCGAGCCTCTGTGGCGACCTGCATTGTCATACAGGTGCCCGCCCACAAACTTCCATCCTGCTGGAAGATGAGTAACGACTCCCTCATCGGTGAATCGCCACCCAGTATGAGCAAGTCGCATCCTGTGCCTGTCAGCGTGTTCTGCCAGCCTGAGTTGCTTCTGGCTAACATCAACTGGCTTCCGCCAGTAGAAGACGAGGATCAGTGCTACTATCGGAACCAGCACCAAAGAGACTGGACCTATCACAGCGGAGATTAGTTCCATGATCATCCTCCCAGGATGTGCTTAGAACGATTGCATGTGAAACACATGCAACTACTTAACATAAGTAGCAAGCTGATGATCTGAAAGAAGAAACCAGATAATCAACTTGCTACCTACGTGTCGCTGGTTGCAATTGCAAGCACACCCTCTCATGTAGTAGGAATATAGCCTTTCTACCTGAATACTGACCAATTATAAACGTGCGCGAAATAATCGCTTCTCTTCTTTTTCAAATGCAAAGATGAAAAAGGAGTAGATGAAGTATATCAAAGGAAGGTCAGTTTGTATATGTTATGGGATAAGTGGTGGACGTGGGCCATAAGGAGGCCCAACGAAAAAAAGTGCCCGCATGCCACTGGATGAGTCCAATGACATGCGGGCTGGGTTCAGTCGTTCCAGCGTGGGTAGATATTGTTGAGCCAAGTGGTGGCTTCCTCACGCACCACTTCTTCACTCAGACCCTCGAAGGAATTGAGGCTTCCCCGTCGCCCTGTCTGAACGATGGACGCCTTGTGTGTTCCATTGTCAACCCAGGGGTGAATGTAGAACAGCGGGTAGAGGTACAAGAGGGGTCCTACCACCTTCCCAACTTCACACCTGTCTGCATTGAGGAGATACTTGTCATCCTCAAATTCCCACCCCGATGGGATCGCTTGCACAATCCCATCAGCGCCAACTCTGATCCCGTACACATGGGCTCTGTACTCGCACGAATCGTCAAGTGTGAGTCGTCTCTTGCTGATGTCTCTATCATTGAAACCTTGAATCCTCAGCTTGTTTTGCTCGCGAAGAACAAAGATCAGGCCGACCAGACACACGAGCACGATGATGATCATGACCTAACCCTCCTTAAGGGTGTTGAGTATCCATACACACGTGCTGTGTGTAACTACCTACCATAGATAGCATTCAAACCATCTGTATCAACTCATAAGCAGGTGGTGCAAATGCTATCTATGCTGGAATAAACTGTAAACGTGCTTTTCTCTCTAAAGTCACTCAAGCATAGTAAGTGACCGTAGAATCAGGGTAAGTATATCACTTGCTGGTGCCATCGTCAATGCTATGGGCTTGTGAGAAGAGAGGGTGGGTTGTGTGTGATCCGGGAGGGACTCGAACCCACAACCAATTCCTTAAGAGGGAACTGCTCTACCATTGAGCTACCGGATCTGTACGATATTATATCAGAACGACCTTTTTTCGTCATGTGAGAGATGTATGTTGCATTCCAGCCTCGACTTGGCTATACTCTCTGCATGGCATTATCTAAAAAAACATCTAAACCAACCGCTCCATCATCTAAAAAGTCTGCTACAAAGGCCTCTTCTATTTCTTCACCTGTGGAAACTTCCGCACAGGCGCGCGTGCCTGAAGCACCCATGATGTCTGCAGAAGCACGTCAGAAGCGCATGAGGCTCTATGTGGGCGTTGGTCTTCTTCTTGTTGCACTTTACTACTTTAGAGGCATGTTTGTTGTTACTCTTGTCAATGGCAAACCTATCACTCGATATGAAGTCATGAAGGAATTAGAGAAACAAGGGGGTAAAGGTGTTGTTGATAACTTGATTGCTCAAAAACTTGTCCTCATGGAAGCAGATGCGAAAGGTGTCTCAATTACTGATGAAGCTGTTGCAAAGCGAATTGCTACAATTGAAAAAGATCTTACATCCTCGGGACAAAAGCTCGATGATCTTCTCAAAGCGCAGGGATTAACACGAGATGATGTTGTCAAACAGACTCGTCTTCAGCTGACTTTGAAAGAGCTTCTTAAAAACAAAACAAAAGTGACAGAAGCCGAAGTTATGGCACTGGTCGAGGAACAAAAGGAAGCCAAGCCTGAAGGTGTTTCAGATGCAGAATTCTCTGCACAGGTTCGAGAGAGTTTGGAGCAACAGAAGTTTGCAACAGAGGTTCAGTCATACATTGAATCTCTACGAGAAAAGGCACAGATCACACAGTGGCACGCATACTAACATTCATTCGTATCCTTTCCTGAGTAGTGAGCACAAAGAAGATATTTACACAATATCTTCTTTTCGTGCCTTTATGAAGCGGGTCCATTCATCAAATATATCGATAAGGAATTTATAAGGAGCTTCGATAAGATAGTCAAAGAAAATGATGAATACATTGATCTTAGAGACTTGATTGCTGAGAATCTTTCCTACATAGAGGATAGGGAGAAACATAAAAGTTACAGAGGATAAGATGAGGTTGTTCTCCATCTCCAGCACATACTCCTTTGATGTCTGACGTATTCGATATGCAAAAAAAGTAACAACGGTCAGGAAAAATACAAAGATTGTTTTGCTCACAATGTTGAACCCAATTACGTCAAGGAAGATATAAAGAGCAATAAAAACAAGCAAGAAAATGACAAGATACAGCAACGAGAAAGCTAGAAGGAGCAAGGGTCTTTTGGTTACCGTGCCCTGCGTAATGACTGTTTTGTGTGTTTCAAAACCTTCATCTGCATTGATGATGTCAACAACGCGTTTGTAAATTCGTTTCGTATTGGAAGATGAGGGCGAGCTGATCGCAGAAACGATGACCCCCATTATCATTGGTGGTAACAGAGTATTTACAGCAATGGGGAAAAGTTCAAGTTCATCATACATCAGATGGGTAAGAGGGATTTCCAGTAGCAATACGAAAATCATCTTCGTGAGAAATATGTAGGTGATGCTTCGAGTGGCAGCATTGCGTAATCGAAGACGTGT
>CAZPDN010000064.1:0-4199 GCA_964585435.1 uncultured Gammaproteobacteria bacterium | reverse complement strand
GTGTATTCTAGATTTAGAAGAAGAGGCGCTTGGTTCTTTCCAAGCAAAGGCCCTCGAGAAGTACAAGAAGTAATTTCTGGTTAACTCATGCACAGATCGAGATGTCCTGGTTTTCTTCGGCTGTCTGTGAAGAAGTTCAAAGAGCGTTTAGGATCAAGTCCTAGTTCTCCAGTCAGTCTCAACCCACCTAGACCAACACAACTTTTGCTATACTATTAACATGTCCATCCTTGACTATGCACAGGAAATCAAAAATGAAGCAGACACAATACTTCAGGAGTCTGGTATACAAAACATTCTAGAGGAGTATGGCGATGTGGAAATTATCGGGAGTTATGCATTGGATGTTATGTATCGCCCAGATATAGACATGCTTGTGTTTGCAGAGAAGCACAACTATCAAAAAGCTAAAGAGATAGCTGTTAAAATTCTTAACTTGGATTATTTCAATGAGCTTTGCTTTGTAAATAAAGTTTATGAAAACAGCGGCAAAACTCCGCAAGGATATTATTTACAACCACATAAGCATATAGGAGAGCGTGACTGGAAATTTGATATATGGTTAACAACGCATGGAAACTTTGATTACAGAAACGATATCTTAAAGAAAAGAATAATGGACTCTAAGGACGTTGATGAAACCAAACAAAAAATACTTTTGCTCAAGAAGCACTTTAGTAACGGTACGAAGTATGACCATGCATTAAGTGGTAATAAAATATACAATGCAGTCTTAGATAATCCAGATGTAACCATTGATGAGCTCAAGGGCTTGTTGATAAAGTAGTCTTCGCTATCATATGCCAATCCGAGTAGTGTGGACAATCAAGTAGTAACAGGCATTACACAGATGGTTTAAAAAATGTTTTCGGAAGCAAACATCGACTTTCGTGGTGTTATAAGCTCCTCCTCATGAGTCAGATCAACACTTGTGTTAGGCAACTCACAATTCTATGTAGAAAGAGAAGTGTTGCTACGTCTGCTATACTTTCCTCATGACACAACTCATCTATCTTACCCACCCAGCTGTTAAAATCGATTCTCAGACTCCAATTGATCAGTGGAGTCTTTCAGATAAAGGTTGGGAGCAGGCAAAACAATCGTTAGGGCTTGATTTCTGGAACAGCGTTGATGTGCTGTATGCTAGCACGGAGCCTAAAGCATTTAGCATGGCAGAAATGATCGCAAAAGAACACAGTATCCCGTTCGATGACCATCATAAAATATATGACCTCGGTGAAACACGTGGCAGAACGTTTATCCCGCCTGATCAATTTGAGGAAGCTGTGAAGGAATGGTATCAAGATCTTGATCACAACATAAACGGATGGGAGCCTATCAATGAAATGTTCAGAAGAGTAAGTGTGTGTATCGATGAACTTATGGCAAAACATCTAGGTAAAACTGTGGTTGTTATCGGTCACGGTGGGTCTGGCACCATGGTGAAGTGTCACATAATGGGAATTGTTCCAAGAAGAAGTGATGACCCGCATGAAGTTGCAGGTGGTTATTTTATTGCTGATTGGGACAAAAAGCTCATTCTTCAGGATTGGAAGCGATATTGGAAGTAAATTCCACCACTCTCAACATATCCCAACTTCAGCCATGCCCCTGCAGGTTTTCCTAGACGATGTTGAAGTTGCTGTATAATCTACAGATGTTTACTAAACCAGAAAAACATCCACTACTGATTCTAGGTGTTTCATCGGTTGCTTCGTCCAAATTGTTTTATTGGTTGCTACATGATTCAGAAGGCCCAAATCTACTGATTGTTTTTGCGCTGGGGCTGTTTGTTTTCATCATTTCACTTTTTTCATACAATAGATCTTTGCCAAGGTTGACTGAAAATAGACTTCTGGTCGCAGTGAGCACTCAGATACTCGTGATTTTGATTCTTTACGTGTTGTTGAGATAACTTTCAGCCTCCCGCCAAGCCTCATTTCAAGCACCAACTGCTATACTAGAGCAATGAATATAGGAATAGAAATAGCACGACTCGGTCTAGGCGCCGGCAATAGTATCGTGATAAGCTCTGGCATCTTGCAGACCCTTGGCATTCGAAAAAGTCGCGATATTGACCTCGTTGTTGACAAGGAAACGTATAGCACATTGCAGGATTCGGGTATTTTCGCCACCAGAGAAACATTCGGTAAACAGATCCTAGAAGGAGGGTGTTTTGAAATCGCTGATGTGTGGAATGTTTTGGGCAGATCGTATGATTTTGAAGATCTCAAAGGTAAATCGATTGTTGTTGGAAGCGTCAGATATGTCGATTTGGGGTTTCTTCTGGAAGTTAAAAAACATTGGGTGCTCACAGATGCTTCTCCAAGGGAAAAAGATGTCAAGGATATTCATCTGATTGAGAGTTATCTCGCAGGGTTATCATAGCTTGTACATGTCAGACATCTGATGGCATGTGAAGGCCGAGAGAGAATCGGTTAGCTTTTTTCATTGAGCAATCAATCGCTCCTGCGTGCAAGAGCCCCCAATGCGTCCTGGGGACTTCTTGATCTAAACGTGCGAGGGTCTGTATATACAATTATGGCGAGGTCTATTCCTGCTTCAATGGCTCGAGTCAGATTACCTCCGTATCGCGTATCTGCTAATTCCTGCAACCCTTGAAAAGCATCAGGAGTTAGGCGAAAAGTCACTCGTCGGGTGCGAGCATCGGGTGAGATGGGTCCATTCATTTCCACTGGTGGTTCTGATGTGATTTTCATATGTCGTCATTATATTCATTAATGTCATAATTGCAAGTATTAACTGGTTGATTTATGTTGATGGAGAGCCGTATGTGCCCACACGTCCTGACCAAAATCCTCACTGTTGCATGAGAATGATGAAAATAGAAATTGTATTGTTGTGTGGAATGTGTGACCTTGTTCCTATAGTCTTCAGAGAATAATTAGATTTGCCAAAGTAAGGCGGACAACCCTTCACTACCTGCTTTCGTTTTCACAAAAAATATCTACACATCAGTATTTTCTTTTTTCATCAACACTTCACACTACGTATCCTTATCCACAAAAGCGCAGAGGTGATTCCTCTTGATTTTTCACACACCTCAAAAAGAACATGGCACGTCAATCATTTGCCACGTTACTTGACGTTATGGCCTTCTATGCCGGTGGCTTTGATGCAATGCATATTCAGCAGAGAAAGAAGGATTTCAATATTCTTGATTGTTGCGCTACAGATTTAAATATGTGATCGTCAGTTGCAATATTGTTGCAAAACTCACCCAGAGAAGATATGGAATTTGGATCAACGCCAGCCATCGCACGTGCTTGCTCACCACCTTCATTGCCCATAGCAGAGTCACAAGGACAAGTAAGATGTCAATTGAGGCCAAAAGGTTATTTTTTAGTCCGAATTGCAGAGGTGTGAATATTGCGTTGAAAACTAGATTCAAAGCAAACGGAAGAGCCACTCGAGAAGGAAGTCTCTTTGTCCACACAAGGTAAAAAACCCGTCCAAACGAAATCGCAATGCCTGTATACAGCACTGTCCACACAGGTCCAAACAGCCAACTAGGCGGTGCCCAGCTCGGGCGGATAAGGGTTGAATACCAGTTGTATGCATCAGTCATATGTGTTGTATACAGTAAGTATAGATTGTGAAAAGAAGTATATGTTATGATGAATAATCATGATTGGAGGTGTATACATATGAAACAACTTGTAGACTTAATTGCTTTCTTAATTTCACTATTTTACGTATTTGTAGGTCCGTTGAATGCTATTTCAGGGAGTACATTTATCGGAGGGCTTATGTTCATTGGTGCGCTTGCGATGTTGTATGGTAATCTGACAAGCCAGCGAAAGATAAAGCCCCAATCTAACAAATTACTCTTAGGTGGAATTTTGGTTATTGGCTTAGTCCAGCTTTACATGGGAAGTCTTGTGCTCGCTGGAATACTTGCATTGGTGGGGCATGGCATCTATGCAACCCGATTTGCAAAAAATAAGTAGATCACGCGGTGTGTTCGCCCTAATCGTTGATGAGTATGAAAGCAAGTCAAATTAGCCTAAAAGACGCTAAGGAAAAAAAGCTGTTTTATTAGCTTCTAATTCTTTATCTCATAGACACTTTACCAAAGAAAATGAAATACCTGAAGATATGAGTGGTGAACATATATACAATCATGCCCAATATTTATGGGATATGCAACTTTTAGATCTAATGAAAAAAGGAAAAGC
>CAZPDN010000063.1:0-4217 GCA_964585435.1 uncultured Gammaproteobacteria bacterium | reverse complement strand
ATTATGAAGAGAGCCGATGCTGATAAACTTCATGCATATTCATTTTTCAAAGATGTATATGGTGATGAAGTGAGTGTGTATGCAATCGGAGGAAGTCAGGATGATCCACAAACAGCATATTCTCTTGAATTTTGTGGGGGACCACATGTCCAGTCTACATCTGAAATTGGCCCAATTCGTATTCAAAAAGTTCAAAAGATAGGTGCGCAAACGATTCGTCTATACCTTGTGCAAGCTTGAGAGCATCATAATCTGTAATTCTGATACAATGACATCATGGATACAATCCGACGCGTCTTAAAAGAGTATTACGGACGCTTGCATAAGAAATTGGTGAAATGGAAAAAACGGGCTATGACTCTGAGCATGTCTGCCAAACCGGCATGGACACCTGCATGGATGACGCCACGAATTGTGGGTATTGTTGGAGGTAGTCTTGCGTTGGTGATGTTTGCAAGTATGTATGTGTATATTTTCCGAGACTTACCTGATCCTACAGGTCTGAGAAATTACGGCGTTATACCGCTATCTTCAAAGATATATGACAGAAATGGAGACTTGTTGTATGAAGTCTACAATGAGGAGAATCGAACACCTATCAAGCTCAAAGAGCTCCCCCCACATGCATACCAAGCTACCATTGCTATTGAAGATAAGGATTTCTATTCGCACGGAGGTATTTCTGTGTTTGGAGGCGTGTTGCGAGCAGCAAAAGACATGGTGTTGGGACATTCAAAACAAGGTGGATCAACCCTCACACAACAGCTTGTGAAGTCCGCTCTTCTGACCCCAGAACGCACAATCCGTCGCAAGTTGCGAGAAGCGGTGTTGGCAATCCAAATCGAACAATTATTGACCAAGGATGAAATTTTGGAATTATACCTGAGTCAGGTTCCATATGGAGGCGTGTCGTATGGTATTCAGGCTGCTTCACAAGCTTATTTTGGCAAGGATGCGCGCAATCTCCGCCTCGAGGAGTCTGCCATGCTTGCAGGTCTTCCTGCAGCGCCATCTGCCTATAATCCTTACACAAATTTTGATAAGGCAAAAGCAAGACAGCGTCAGGTGCTTGAGAGGATGCTTGATCTTGATTACATCACACAAGCTCAATTTGACACTGCGCTTAAGGCGCCTCTTAACATAAGGCCTCGAGGCACATCTATCAAGGCTCCGCACTTTGTTTTCTACGTACGGTCTATTCTCGAAAAAGAATACGGTAAAGATTTGGTGGAACAAGGAGGATTACATGTGACAACAACGCTTGATTCACACATTCAAGCTACTGCCGAAGCTGCCGTACGAGATGAAATTGCTCAATTAGGTCGCTTGCGTGTGGGAAATGGTGCTGCTATGGTCACCCGCCCATCAACTGGCGAGATTCTTGCAATGGTAGGATCTGCAGACTTCTTTGCAACAGGATCGGGTTCATTCAATGTCACGACGGCAAAGCGCCAGCCTGGCTCATCCATAAAACCCATCACATTTGCTATGGGTATCGAAAAAGGAATTGTCAATGCAGCAAGCGTGTTTAACGATGGACCGACGTGTTTCTTGAATGATGGACAGCCCGAGCCATATTGTCCGGGGAATTATGATGGAACATTTAGGGGGGCTGTTCAGCTACGATTTGCCCTAGCAAACTCATACAATATTCCTGCTGTCAAAATGTTGGGTATGTTGGGTGTTGATGAGTTCGTAGCTTCTTCACCCGCCTTCCTGATCAATTCATATAAAGATCCCAAGAAGTACGGCTTGTCCCTGACGTTGGGAGGTGGAGAAGTAACCATGGTAGAAATGACACAGGCCTTTTCAGCATTTGCAAATGAAGGGCTCCCCCGAGAGGTTGTTTCAATATTAAAGGTTGAGGATAAGCGAGGTAAAGTTTTATACGAATACAAAGACCCGAATCTCGTACTTGATGTTCACAAGCCCCTCGATTATCCAAATTTTGCTCGTATTCAGAGCAAGCGAGCAATTTCTGCTGAAACAGCATATATCATCTCGCACATTCTGTTAGATAATGGTGCGCGAACACCAGCTTTCGGACCTTCAAGCGAGCTGGTTGTGCGGGGAAAGACAGTTTCCGTAAAAACAGGTACTACAAACAATCTGAGAGACAACTGGACAATAGGGTATACACCCAATTTTCTTGTGGCGGTTTGGGTGGGAAACAATGATAACCGACCGATGTCAGCGGTTGCTTCCGGTGTTACAGGAGCATCGCCCATTTGGAACGATATCATGACAGAGGTATTGGCTGAACAAAAAGACATGTGGCCTCGAAAGCCAGCTGGAGTGCAAGGGTACAGTGTTTGTTCAATGACGGGAAGAATCCCATCCGCAGACAACACGTTTGAAGGTGCTGAAGCTTGTCCAACACGATTCGAATACATCACAAAAGGACGTGAAAATGCTGGAGCCGGCACGATGTATCGTGAAATGATCCCTGTTCAGCGAGAGACCGGATGGATGCTCGTTAAAACAGATGATCCTCTGCTTGAGATGCAAGATAAACTGGTTATTTCGGATGGATTATCAAGGTATTGTCTAGAATGTAATCACGAAGGAGAGCCACCTGTTATTGTCAATATTCAGGCATACAGAGCATCTCAAGAAGCCAAAAAGAAGGCACTGGAAAAGAAATCAGTACAAAACTGAAGGTGACGCACGAAGAGCCTTGAATGCTGGTAAGTCACCATATGCAATCATATCCAGCATTGCACCGCCACCTGTAGATATGTGATCTATTTCGTGAGTCTGCCTTTTTCGCGCAAGCGCTGCCAATGTATCACCACCTCCAACGAGTGAAAAAGCATGTCTGTTATTTACAATAGCTTTATATATTGCATCTGTTCCATGCCTAAAAGAATCGTGCTCAAACAGCCCCATTGGGCCATTCCAGAGTATTGTGTGCGC
This sequence comes from uncultured Gammaproteobacteria bacterium, assembly GCA_964585435.1. Taxonomy (GTDB): domain Bacteria; phylum Patescibacteriota; class Microgenomatia; order UBA1406; family HO2-37-13b; genus 2-02-FULL-43-11-A. Next base: position 1,301 of record CAZPDN010000063.1, on the reverse strand, counting down.
GCGTGAGAGATATTCTTCATACAGCTCTTGTGTCCCAGGCCCTATATCCAGGATATGACTGTCAGTGGGTAATTTGTTGATTGAGTATGTATCTGCTGGGCTGTGAGGATCTGCAGGGTCGCCGACGCGAACATCCATGGGTAGTACGAGTTGGACGGGGTGTTTGGATGCCTGCTCAAGGATCTCAAGAGCCATGTCTTTTTCTGACGGATCGTATAAGCTCTCGCCTATTTCATACCCATGGGCTTTGAGGAGTGTATTTGCGATTCCTCCGCCAACAAGAATAACATCCGCGATTTTCATGAGTGCTTGTATAGGTTCAAGTTTCGTTTCAATTTTAGCGCCACCAATCACCGAAACGAAAGGCTTTGTTGGGTGCTGAAGTACATGTGACAATGCCTTCTCCTCTTTTTCCAGCGCCAATCCTGCAATTGTGGGTATGTGGAGAGGGAGTGTTGTGATGTCGTATTCATCTCTGTGTGCCATTGCAAATGCATCCATGACATAGACATCCGCCATGTGACAGAGTTTAGTCTGAAGTGTTGAGGATGCAAGTTCCTTGTCAGAGTAATATCTGATGTTTTCGAGAATCACAACCTCACGATCATGTCGCGGTTGGATGGCGTCATCTGATGAGGAAAGAAAGTCATCCACAAGTCGCGTGGTAACATCAGGGATATACTCAGATAAAATGTCAGCAATAGGTTGTAGAGACAGTTGTGGATCGCGTCCCTGAGGTCTTCCCCGTTTGGCCATGAGTATCAGGGTATTATGATGAGAAAGAAGGAGTTGTAACGTGGGGATGTGTGTTCTAATACGCATGTCGTCTACGATGACCCCATCTTGCATAGCAACGTCAAAATCCACACGAACAAGCACGCGTTTGTGAGAAGGAATTTGCTCAGAAAGTTTTGGATATGGCTTCATGACGTATAAAGAGACTTCGTAATTGAATAAAGAGCTTGTGTGTTGAGTTGTTGGGAAATGTGCACGAATGTTTTTTCAATCTGTGTTAAACAATCAGCCAAATCGTGGTCACTCATGCGCCACACTTCGTATTTGCAAGGCCCCCATGCTTTTTTGCGAGATGTATAGATAAACTGTTCATCAGTCATCGTTGGGTTTCGATCAGAGGATAGATTGTCTATGACCCATGACTCGAGTATTCGCTTGAGAGAGGTCGGCATATGTTCGAAGAGGATGTTTTGCCAGCCTGTGGCAAGGTGAATCTCAAGTGTTTCAGACTCAGGGAAAATATGAAGCGTGTCTAGAGGGAGTGTTGATGCACCATGTTGCACGGT
>CAZPDN010000062.1:0-4218 GCA_964585435.1 uncultured Gammaproteobacteria bacterium | reverse complement strand
CCTCTATACAGTGGGAGCATGGATGGGTGGATATTCCAGAAACCATGTGTGGTCGCATCAAGAAGTTCTTGGGGCAGTATTTTACCATATGAAAAGACCAATCCCAGATCAACGGCATATGATTGTATGTCTTGAGGGGTCGCTGTATGAATAACGGGTATTGCGTGCTTGAGTGCAATGGTCTTGACGGGAGAAGGAGTAATGGTTTGTTGACGTCCGACAGGTTTGTCTTCGCGAGTTACTACGAGGACCACTTGAACGGGAAGCGAGGAATCTGTGAGGAGTTTCTCAAGAATTTCTGCAGAAATCTCTGGAGTTCCAAAATATGCAACGCGAAGAGTGCTCATGTTTTTAACTATCGTGTGATCTGAAATGACTTAACCTCCTCAAGAAGTTGTTTTGCTTGCTCATCTTTCTCAAAGTGGTTTCGGACTGGCTTGAGAAGCTTGTCGAGAGGATCTACGAGAGATTGTTTAAGATCCATCGGGTGGATCAGACCTTCCGCAAAATCCTTTTCGAGTTCTTGGTATGAATTGTATGAGGTTGAGCCTCCAAACTTCTCTGGTCTCTCAATGGTGATTGACGGGAATGTTTGGAAAATAATGTATTTGAAGTACTCAAGGATTGGATTCTCATGGATGATTCCTTCGGGACACCAAGCTTTAGCAATCTTTCTTTGTATGTCTTCACGCGAATCTGTCATAAAGATAGACGAATCGGGTATAGACTTAGACATTTTGAGTTTGATTGCCCGTGAATGCGCGTCTGTAGTCTCGTCGGAAGCCGGAGGCTTGCCAAGCCCCATGAGCATGTGGTGGCTCATGGAAATGGGCTTCCAGTATCCCAGCTGAGGGCCAACCTCACGAGCAAGCATATTCACTTTGCGCTGATCGAGGCCCAGCTGTGCAACACGAGCATTAAGCATAAAAATATCTGCTACCTGCATGGCGGGGTAGATAAGCTGGGCGAGTGTGAGATCCATTGATTCTTCACGACCCATCATTTCAGCTGTGCGGACGAACCGGCGGAGGCCGTTCGTGCGCGCTATTTTCATCACAAGCATCCAGTAACTATCGTGCTTGACGAGGTCAGATGCCCAGACAAATTCTACCTTGGTCATGTCCATACCGGAGGCTTTCCATACTTCGATGAAGTACTTCCCGACGGTTTGAATTTTTGCAATATCACCGCCGAGCTTATTGTTTGCCATGGCGTGCCAGTCGGCCACAAGCATTTTGAAGGTGAAGCCTGCCTGTGTGAGCTTGTTGATGTTGATGGCACGGAGAATGCCCTGAGCGATGTGCATCTGGCCGGAGGGCTCGAAACCGTCGTAGGCGATGAGCGGTGTCCCAGTGGCTTCGGCATCTGTGAGGAGCGCTCGAAGTTCATCGTCAGAGATGATTTCTTCGCCGACCTCATGCAAGAGGTTCATTTTTTCGTCTGTGGTCATGGAAGTAGTATAGCAGAAGTAAGAGGCTAGGGAGCCAGGAATCTAGTACGTCACTGTTCGCTGAACAAGCTCGGAAATGTTTTGAGATGCTCTGAAAGTAATGTTCCGAGGCGAGGTTGTGGCCGATGGAGAGCCTACCTTGGTTGTACTTTCAGACTTAATCGTCCAAACACGTGCATCATTAAGCTTGAACATCTCGACGGATTGGCTGTTGATGGTAATGGTTTTGAGTCGAACGAGTGCTTTTGCATCAAGCTTCAGAAGGTTCTGACAATCAACTTCTACAAATTCGTCACGATATGCGTAGCGAGAGGGGTTGGTGAGTGTCCTGTTGAATTGTGAAGGAAGAAGAAATGACACACCACATTCTTTTATAGTTTTAAACGATATGAGTGTTGGAGTGGGTTGTTGGGGAGGGTTCTGTGATGGTACGGAATACGTGTTATCTATGCCTTGAATGGATTTTCCTGTCTGCACACCCACTAAAAAAATAGTCATGATGATAAGTAGGGTTAGGGCCGTGTAGCCCTTTGGCGTGAAGCGAACCATGGGTATAGTATACCTGATTACAGGCATAGCTGTGTTTCTGTATTCCTTTCACATTGACAAACATCAGTCCACCACCTATAATTGAACGGATCCTCCTTGCTTTGTGGCGAGTACATTAAAGGATTTTCTAACTAAAAATCTTGTTCTAAGGGTGCTTCAACCCTACTTTTTATGAGTAGAGTTGGAAAGGAGTATTGTTCCAAGACCTCCTTTCTGGTAACAGACAGTGTCATGGACGTTTCATCCCGTTGTTTTTCTCTTAGAAAACTTTTAGTACGAACCCTTTTCGAGGGGGATCTAATAAGCCAAACGTGATATCACCTCTCATCATGAAATCGAGCTATACTCAATCATCTCAGACACATGTTTTGATGCGGGTTTTCCTCATGATTATTTTTTCCAAGGTGTTATTTTTTTATTAATTTACTTCAATATTGAACTATGAGCGATCCTAAAGATGCGCTAACATCAGACGATTTGTTATTCGATGATGTAAAACCTATACAAATTTCAAACGTGTCCTTCTCACAACCCGAGGAGACACACCAAGAACCTTCTTCCTATTCTGAAGCAACGAGCGAAGGTGATTCACACGTTCGAGACGATGCATCCCGCCCAGTTACACATTCTGGAGATAGGATGCACCCTCATGATATGCTCCATGCAGATGCACGAGACATGTATGAGGCAGATCAAAAGCAACCTATGGATGATGGTTACTCAACTCAAGCTCAGCAACCTGCTCGATATGAGCGAGGACCTCGCAATCGAGATGGTGAGCGACGATTTGGAGATAGACGGGTTGGTGATCGTCGAGATATGCGACGCGATGGAAATCGCGACCGCAGTGCAGGTCGACGACCAGCGTATGAAATTCGAAAAGACATTCCCCTTGAGGAGCGAATTCAGGAAGATATGCAAAATGCCATTCCAGGAAAAGGAATTCTTGAAATCACCCCATCTGGATTTGGATTTTTGCGACCTCGTTTCACGCCTTCAAATGACGACATCTATGTTTCTCAATCTCAAATCCGTAAATTCTGGCTCAGGCCAGGTGATTTGGTTGAGGGCTTGGTGAGGCCTCCAAAAGAAAATGAAAAATATCACGGACTTCTCAAAATCGAGAAAGTAAATGATATTGCTCGAACAGAGGAGGAGAGTCGTGATAGAAAGCAATTTGACGCAATGACATCTTTGTATCCTGATAGACAAATTGTCTTGGAGACTGAAAAAGATGTTCTTTCTACAAGGATTATCGACATGTTGTCCCCAATTGGTTTTGGCCAGCGAGGGTTGATTGTATCGCCTCCAAAAGCTGGTAAAACAACATTGTTAAAGAACATTGCAAAGGGAATTCGCACGAACTATCCCGACGCTCACTTGATTGCTGTTTTGATCGGAGAGCGACCAGAAGAAGTCACGGACGTGACAAGATCCATGGATGCGGAAGTTGTTTCTTCTCATTTTGATCAGTCTCCTCGAGATCAGATCCGAGCTGCTGAAATCGGTTTGGAGCGCGCAAAAAGGCTCGTTGAAGAAGGCAAAGATGTCATCATCTTGCTTGACTCCATAACAAGACTTGCTCGAGCGTATAACATGGCAGTTAATCCTTCAGGACGAACGCTTTCGGGCGGATTTGATCCTGCAGCTTTGTATCCAGCCAAAAAGTTCCTCGGCGCAGCTCGAAACTGTGAAGAAGGTGGTAGTTTGACCATTATTGGTACTGCACTCGTCAATACAGAATCCCGTATGGACGACCTGATTTATGAAGAGTTCAAAGGTACGGGCAACATGGAGGTTCATTTGGATCGCAACTTTGCGAACAAACGCATCTATCCAGCCATAGACATTGAAGCTTCAGGAACTCGTCATGACGATCTGCTTATCGGAGAAGAAGCATTGGGTGCAATAACCATACTTCGACGTATGATTGGCCTGATGGACAAGGATGAAAAGCTGACTCTCATGATAGACAAGCTTTCTAAAACAGATTCCAATAAAGATTTCCTTGCAGAGATTTCTCGAGGAAAGTAAGTTTCTTGAAAAGAACCGGTCGTGCACTATGTACGGCCGGTTTTTTTGTGGATTTGATATAATTCAATTATCAATACCAAAGTGGTTGAGAGATTTTCCGTTCGGGACAACAAAACAAACATTCGCATTAAAGCATGGTGCAAGTAGAAAGGACTTGGTGTGGATAAAGACTCATACTCGTATCA
>CAZPDN010000061.1:0-4266 GCA_964585435.1 uncultured Gammaproteobacteria bacterium | reverse complement strand
ACTATAGATCCCATTGCGAGAGTGGTTTCAATCTGTCGTGCTATGAGCACGCGCAATACGCCTTCAGATACAGCCTCGCCACCATCTAGTTTGTGTGCAGCCCAGCGCACTAAATCAGCTCGACTAGCTTTATATGCTGGATATGCAAAACGCTCATGATTATCAGGGAGTTTTGCATTATCGGGGTGATTACTATCATCGGGGTGTTTATTATGAGGCAACTTATTTTGATCCTCAGCTAGAAGTGTTTCCATAGTGTATATGCAATGGTAAAGAAATGTCAGGCAGAACTCAACCCAACTTGCATCATTTTGTCCTCTGCGCGTACAATACTGTATGCACTGCCCCAACTGCCGACATATTCTCACTGTTGTCCAGCTTGACGAAATTCAGGTGGAACATTGCAATAATTGTGGAGGAAGTTTGTTTGAAGCAAATGAGATAAATCGGATCACGCTTAAGGATGCTCAGCGCCTCCAGCTGATGAAATCTACGGACGTGCTGGATGCGGGACCAAAAGTATCTCCCCGAGACAACTCCCCTCTTGTTCGGATCGATACGCCTTCAATACCCCAACACATTACTCTCCTGCAAAGCGCGTCATCGGGCGAAGTCTTTGCGTATGCAGACGATCTCGTTGCCTTTAAACAGGCTCAGGATGCAAAGATCAATTATTTTCGGACATGGAACATCCCCGTACCCAATATTGCACAGATAATGGTCTTTTCCTTTGCGCTGTTTGCTTCTGTAGGGCTTGCATACTTCGCATCACTCGTGAGCCAGCCATCAACCCGCACATCTCAGGCTCAAACACTCTGCGCAGGTGAGGTCGGCATTGTAAAAACTGACAAGGCAACGTTCGTAACCTGCACAACCCCAGTAGACCTGGACTGTAATGTCAAGGCCACGTGCAAGAACGGCACACAGGTGCCACTCACATGTCAAGACTCCACATACCTAGGCACTATCCCAGCAGGATGCCAAGAGATCCAGTTCTCATATGAAGGAAAGGACGGAGTGTTGGAGACGGAGTGGGAATATACTGAATGAGTTTAGCATCCTATATATCGCACAGAAAACATTGACACATGTTAATACTTATTTCTCATCCCAGTTTCCGGATCTATTGTTGAAAAGATATCTCTTTCCTCCTTCTAATTGACCAAAACTCCTACTATAACTGGGCAGATCTCCGATTCTCATAACGGTTTGATTTGTAGCATCAATCACACCTTTGAAAAATCCTGTATCAATGTACGCTACAGCATGCGCAGCAGTACCTCCTCTGGACAAATCACCCATAGCCGCATTTTCCCAAGGGATATTGTTGAAAGCAAAGTATCTTGAAGCATCTTCGCCCCAAAATCGCATACCGACTGCCGTACACACACTTGCCGCATGACGACAAACGCCAGTTCCACCTGCTATGAGATTGTCTATACTACCAAGCCCATCTGCAGAATCCATTCTGTCCAAGTCGGGTGTTAAGCGATCCCTCACAGCATTGCGAATGCTATAAGCTATCATTTCGTCTTGCTTAGCAATACTGGGAAAATAGAATGGTTCTGATTCATATTTACCAGTTCTTTGAATCAGTACTCGCGGGAACAGATTTACCCGAGCGGATTCATTGACTTCTGCCACGATTTCATCAACAGCTCTCGAGGCTTGACGTGGATCATAAAATTCTTCATGACCATATGGTGATGCTATATATCCTGGAGGTAGTTCTGCTCCTGAAGCAAATTCAGCAAAAGCTTCAACTGCATCCATGCATGGTCCTGTCAAGCATCTTTGTGTTGCAATCTGTGCTCCCCCAACAATCCCCACTGTTCCTGCAGCACTTACTCCTGCTCCAACAGCAGATATTGCAGCTGGGATTGCAACTGCACCTGTATATCCCACACTTGCTCCTGCCACACCACCCATAATCCCTGCACCAACAACGGCAGCCGGATTTTGTACGGACCCATATTGAGAAACCTGACTACTTTGTTCATATCCCATTCCTAAACCTCCTCCAAATGCACCAGCCAGGATTACTGCAGCAATAACAATTGGTACTATTTTACCTGAAGGGTCGGTGTGCAATACAGGATTACCCATTCCATACATATATCTATTTGGTCCCTGTACTTTATCTGCTGACACGAACATGCCTAGTTGAGGATTATAAAATCTAGCCCCAGCATGGTATACACCCGAACCAGCAATATTGCGGTGTGCTGTAAACTGCTTGTCTGTAAACACTACATCCTCACCTAATGTTTGTCCATAAGCATAATATTGTTGTTTTTGCTGACCTTGATCTGTCTCAACTAGACGAGTGGATGCAAGATGATCCTGAATTAAAAAGGACATTTCGCCGGTATCAGTCTTCACTATGGTACCACCAGCCCCAGTTGGTATATACAACCTTGTCTTCGTTATGGATGCTGTAGGTGGAGTTGTGGGATTTGGAGTGGTGGTGGGTGGCGTGGTGGGTTGAATAGTTGGTCTAGTTGTGGGGGTAGCAGTTGGTCTAGTTGTGGGATTTGGAGTGGTGGTGGGTGGCGTGGTGGGTTTGGGAGTAATGGTTGGTTTTGGAGTAACTGGCGCAGTAACAACAATGCCTTTTTTGCGAACATTCCATCCATATCGTATTGATGCACCTTTGATAACAGCTATACCTTTAATGGTTGCAGATCTGCTTCCTTTGTTTTGTGTTCGGAACTCAATACACCCGTCTGGGTTCTGTTTTGTAATAGGAAGTTCGTTTTCACAAAATACACCCGCGATCTCAAGCGTGGGTGGCAGACCGATGAGAGTAATATCGAACGGCTTTCTTAGACCCACTGGTACTTCAGACTCTTGCCACACAACACGAGCATCGCCCAATGCATCCTTAAACTGCCCTGTCACATCACCATCCGTGCCTTCGACACCCGAATTTTTCCACATCAGTCCTTCCACCCATTTCATCACAGAGCCACCCTTATCAAGATCTCGAACAAGTGCTTCAGCTCTGTATGGCCATGATTGTGCTTGAGCATATACTGGACCAAAAGATACCACAGCAAAGCTGAGAAGCTGATTTACCAGCATCATCACAATTATTATGCGAGAACAACGCTTAATGAGTGATTTCTTCTTCATACATTCCAAAAAGATATAACTGCTTTAATGGTTTTGTCATATTTGAAGGATCATACTCCTCCTGGAAATTCATCGCACCCCCCTCATCATAATAAAACATGTATACTCTTGATGCATTTTGCTCCGTACAACCTGCGTTTTTGTCTTTTTTTATGTGAAGTGTAATCAACTCTCCTTCTCGATTATAGTAGTAACAATTATTCAGATCACTCTTCATCCCACCTTCTTTTGTATATGAGACATCAATACTCTGAGGCTCGTCATTATCACTTACCTCTATGCGCTTGGGGGCAAAAAATGGATATTCGGATGTATATTTCATTGTCACAACATCTTTTTCCTTTTTCATCAACATGCGTCCAAATAAGTCGTATTCATACATAGAGGTGTATCCTTCAGAGCTAACTGCTGCTAATTGAGAAAACCCATCATATGCATAAATGAAATGCATTGATTCGCCATTTACCACATCATTCAATGATGTAAACTCTGCCAGTTCGTTATATGATAGATCCTGTCTGAAAATCTCAGCATCATTCTTAGACATAGAGAGACCAGTTAGTCTGCCCAAAGAGTCGAGTTTATTAATACTTGTATATTGATTGCCCTTAAACACCACACCAGCTACTCGCTGGTTACCAAACTTATCATATTGAGCTCCAGTGAACGTTTCTACTCCATCAATTTTCATCTTCAGTACTCTACCCTCTCTATCGTACTCTTTAGAAACTATTGTTTTATCTGGGTAGATCGAACTTACTTCTTGAGAAAGAGTATTGTATGAAGTGCTGAAAACTTTTTCGTTATCAAATGTTTTCACCTTTGTTGAAATTGCGCGCTGTCCACTATCATATTCAAATTCTTTTGAACCTGTTAAATGCTCTACCTTATGTAGTTTACCAAGTCCATTTTGACCATTATCATATGTCCAGACGATCTCATTACTAACTGTTTTATTATATGGTTCGCCGCTTGATAATGAATAGTATACGCGCTTTGTTAGTCGTCCAAGCACATCGTACTCAAAACCGACGTCTTCACGTGGCTGACTTACCTCTAGTAGTTTGTTTCCATATACATCATACTCAAACGCATAGTGACCGAGAGATGGCTCTGTTGAACTTATGAGTC
>CAZPDN010000060.1:0-4287 GCA_964585435.1 uncultured Gammaproteobacteria bacterium | reverse complement strand
GGCAACCAGACACTGTCTCACATCCCCAGGCGGAAGCACGCCATATTGATCTCGTAGCCTCCCAGTACTCCCTCCACTGTCAGTCGTCGCAACAATTGCTGAAAGATTGTAATCGTATTTTTTGAGTCCCGAGAGCACCACGAACGTGCCCGTTCCTCCTCCAATGAGGGTTATATTTTTCATGTCCATACAGTATATCACCTAAGAGACAAATCTCCCTTGAACAAACATCATGCCCAAGACAACCTGTGCCACCATACAAACTCCCAACACAACCCACCTCAGTATGCGCGACGGTATGTGAGCAAGCGCAATGGGAAGTGCAAGCACAGCCAAAGTGTATCGAGGCATAGATGAAAGCGTGCCCGTTGAAGCAGGCATAAGCACCATTGCTATGCCCATAATGCTCATCCCCATTCCTCCCCAATGTGCTTCTTTATAGCATTTCCACACGAACCACACACATGCACCCAAAGCCACAATAGTCATGACAGCTTCCAAAACAGCTATGCCATATGCCCACGACACATCTGCGGTAAGAAAAATCTTTACGTAGCGATACAGAACTCGAGGCAATGACACCAGCTCAGACGATCTATGAGCTCCAAAAGCTTCCTGGGCATGGAGAAAATACAACCAATCATGGTACCTGAAATGCAGATAAGACATATACGCACCCAATCCAATGATTGGTGACACAACGACTGCAAACCCACATTTCACAGATTGACGTCGGTACATCCGGTCAAGTAGAAATGCTCCATATGCAATACTTACCAATACGCCTTGTATTTTTGTAAGGCCTGCGAGCACACCTAAGACACATGGTATCCATACATAGCCCCGACGCACATAATACATTCCTGCACATATGAGAAACAAGAAAAACCCCTCTGTATACACTGCACTCATAAAAAAACCAACTGGCATTGCCATTAAAAATCCAACAGCCCACAGTGCAATGGTGATTCCAAAATGCTCGCTCGTAAGGCGATACAGATAGTACATCGCAATGACAGAACACACATGCGAAATGAGAAGTCCTGAGAGCACATATGAACCCGTATAAACTTCAAGTGCACGTATGAACATGGGATAAGCAGGGAAGAATGCCTGGTCGAATTGATGATAACCTTGAGAGGCAATACCTATGTAGTGAACACCATCGAAGTTTCCCCACGAATAGAGCCATGAAGGCAAGCCCGACTGGACAAGTTTATCCACATATGGAAATGTAAGAGGAAGTATGGGAAGGAGCGTACCAACCATACCGACGAGAGCTAGTATGCACAAACGAATGAGAATCAAAAGATACAGAATTGTTGGCATTGCCCATGCTATCACACACGACGAATGTCTGCACCTAGTTCAGTGAGCTTCTTTTCGATATCGTCATATCCCCTATCCACCTCAGATGCTCCCTCTATGACGCTCTGCCCTTGGGCTATGCATGCTCCAATAATGAGCGTTGCACCCGCTCTCATGTCTGTCACGTGCATCACGCCTCCGTGAAGCTTTGACGGTCCATGGATTTTGATTCCCTGATACGCTTTCTTGAAGGCCTGTTCATCCTTAATATCAAATTGATATACATCATGGGGATGAGCAACCTCGGGCTGATAAAACTCAATATGAGCGCCCAGCTTATTCAATTCCTGTGCATATCCAAATCTATTCTCAAATACGGTCTCATGCACAGAGCTTACACCTTCTGCCTGCGTCATGAGTACAGCCCACGGAGCTTGCCAGTCAGTCATAAAACCTGGTTCGGGCTGAGTTGTGACATCATGTGCTTTGAGTGGTCCTTTATAGTAAAAGCGCATCCAACCTTCACCTACTTCATAGCCAGCACCAATCGCATCTAAACATTCTATAAAGACACTCAATTGGCTGGCATCAGCACCTTCGACGACAACATCACCCTTTGTAGCAAGAGCAAAGATTGCATATGTGACAGCGTTGTTGCGATCACATGCTATCGTGTATGGCTCTCGAGAAGCAGTGAGTTTGGAAACGCCCTGGATGTGAATTTCTTCCCCCACACGCTTTATTCGACCTCCCGCTTGATTCAAAAATGCAATAAGGTCGTCTATTTCAGGTTCCAATGCTACATTTCGGATTACCGAATCACCTTTAGCAAGAACTGCACATAAGATCGCTAATTCTGTACCTGTATGAGTTTTTTTTGAAAACGTAAAGTCCGCACCAACAAGCGCATCGCCAACAACCTGCGCATCATAATACCCAGTTTGAGAGTCATATGAAGTAGTAACGCCAAAAGCTTCAATGAGTGAAATCATTCTATCTATCGGGCGAGCTCCAATCCGACAACCTCCGGGGTTGGGAATGCGTGCCTTTTTGAACCGATGCAAGAAAGGAGCAAACATCATAAAGGAAACTCGAATCTTGGAGCCATGAAGCAGGCCAACCTCATGAGAATCCATACGTGTCGCATCGAGTGTACAATCTTGCCCCTCAAGTGACACATCCACACCTATTTCTTCAAACAGATGAATAAGCTCATGGATATCCTTGAGGTGAGGAATGTTTGTCAGTTGTACTCTTTCTTCAAAAAGGAGAGAGGCAATCATGACTTTAGAGGAGATGTTTTTGGCACCTGAAAGCGCAACCCTGCCCTTCAAAGGCTTTCCTCCATGGACAATAAATGCGTTGTCAATCATAATTAGGAACGCGGAGGTACTTGTAATGTGGTGATGGTGTTTGTTGCTCGAACACGAAGTCTATCTGCAAGAATTCCAAGCTCTCCAATTGTGAATTCATCAATGTGAAATTCACTGAGATCCTTTAAACGCACAAGCCCTCCACCATCCCTACCACCTTGTCTCCCAGCATGCTTAAATTCCGCTCCTTCTTCAATCGGTTTTTCCATACCTCATTGTATCACACAGTAATAACTTCTCGCTCCAATCTGATACCACAATATGCGAAGAACTTTTCCTGAATAGATGTGGCAAACACATCAACTTCTTTTCCTGTAGCCTTGCCATTTGTGACAAGAATAAGTGCATGTTTTTCATAAAGGCCTACATTCCCTTCCCAATACCCTGCCAGCCCCAAACCAGCGTCGAGAATTTGACCTGCTGCAACTTTGACGAATTCATCATCCGACTGCTCAACATCATGCTCATATGAAAGCCTTTCGGCTGGGTACACTTGTATATCGGGAATCAATTTCTGAAGAGCTTCTAATTGGGCGCGTGGAATGAGAGGATTTTTGAAAAAGCTTCCAGCAGTTCCGTATGTTGACATATCCGGGAATCGACGCGACCGAAATGCTGAGATAACCTCAAACATATCTTGGATTGTATATGGCCCATTGCCTCGAGCAGCTAATAGTTCCTCCAAAGTTCCATGTTTCTTCGACCAATATGTCGTATCAATACAAGGCTTTGTAGAGAGCTTCATGTAGACCCTTGAAACAAAACATGCATTTCTGAGTCTGTTTTTAAATATACTGTCTCGATATTCAAACTCACATGCTTCAGCATCCATATGCGTGAGTTCCCCACTTTCCGCTACAACAACATCAACACCCTCACATACATCCGAAAAATTCTGGCCATATGCAGCAATATTTCCCACGGGGGCGGCACCAACCGTTCCGGGAATAAGCGCCATGTTTTCCAGCCCTCCCCACCCATGAGCAACCATCGTGGCAACACATGTATGCCACGACATTCCGGCATCGACTGCCACCACCACGTAATCGTTATCCTCGCTGATAACACGCCAACTATCTCGCACATCATGAATAACGAGAGTATCGAGATCAGTCGTAAAAAGCACATTGGCACCATCTCCCAAGATGAGAAAGGATCCATTTCGGAATCCCTCCAAAGTGGCGAGCTTATCGATATCCGCATCGGATTCGATTCGCACATATTCCCGACAAGACACGTCTATCTTTAATGTGTTGTGATCCTTGAGGGAATAGTTATGAAATATTTTCATGCGAGGAAAGTAATGTAACGAGTTCTTCATATTTTCGTTGCTTATCGCCAGCACCCATCCACAAGATAACATCTTTGGGCTGAAGAATGGATTGTAGATACTCAACTAACGAATCAAATTCTACATATTCTATGTTTCGCACACCTCGAGCATGTGCACGCTCAACTATGTCTTGTGACGTAAACGATTCATCAGCAGATTCTCGTGCAGATGTAAAAATATCAAGAAGAATGGAAATGTCTGTCTGTGCAAGTTCATCAACACATTCGTTTTCAAATTGTTTTGTACGCGAAACCGTGTGAGGATGAAACACGC
>CAZPDN010000059.1:0-4353 GCA_964585435.1 uncultured Gammaproteobacteria bacterium | reverse complement strand
TCAACGCCTTTAATATCTTCTTCCTTTATCATTGAGGCGAGGGCATTGCCTCCACCACCCCCAACTCCAACGACCTTAATTTTTGCTGGTTGACCAGCGTGAGGTTTAACAAGCATGAATCGGTATTATACTACGTTTACACTGTGTGTGCACACACTTACGGCATGAAACTTTTAAAAAGCTCTTTTACTTTATGTACTGACCCCTTCATTGATACATTGCGTAGAATCTTATCAAAATCCTTAAAATTCATTCGCTGTTCGGACACGTTTGCATCCTTTCCGTACACCACTAATCCCACAACAGATGCACATTGAGGATGGGTAATTTCGTCGATAAGGCCCGTGACATATTGTGGCACGCCAATACGTGCAGGCAGTCCAATAACTCTCTTTACACTATCGAGCATGCCTGACGAGAGGGCTCCACCGCCTGTTATGACAAGACCAGAGGGAACACTATTGATAAGTTCGCTTTTCTCCAGTTTTTCCAAAATGTAATCGCACATCTCCTCTACTCGTGGTCTCATAATACCGTCAACAACTGTTTTGTATGAGAAAGATGTGAGTCCTTCTGGCAAGCGAAGAGAGGATATATCAATTTCATCCTTCTTATCCTTGACGTGCTTGAGTTCAGAGGTATTGCTCAAGAAGAGTTTAATTTTTTCGGCTGAGTCTAACGAAACTCGTAATCCTACAGCTATGTCATTTGTAATGTGTCGTGCACCTACAGGAAATGAACCTGAATACGCAAGAGCTCCTTCAACATACACTGCCATATCTGTTTTGCCTCCACCAATATCACATAGCACAACTCCAAGCTCCTTTTCTGTATCTGAAAGCGTCGCAAGAGAAGATGAAAGCCCAGAGAAAACATACCCGCTCACAGCAACACCAAGATCTGAAAGAACCCGATCAAGGTTCTTGAGATTAATCATGCTCGCAGTAATGATGTGTGTCTGCACCTCAAGTCGGACACCGCTCATGCCGTGTGGATTGCGAATACCTGATTGACCATCAACAATGTATTCGCGCGGTGCAACCTCTATGACTTCCCGGGTGGAAGAAAGAGAAATTGCTTTTGCAGCATCAATGACTCTGTGAATATCCTCATCTGATATTTCCACTTCAGGCTGAGAAACAGCAACAACGCCTTGTGAGTTGATAGATTCGATATGAGGCCCGCCCACGGCAACAAATGCAGAGGTTATCTTGGATCCAGCCATACGCTCCGCCTGCTCAACAGCTTGTTCAACAGAATCAGCAACTTGGTTGATATCTACAATCTGACCTCTACGAACCCCCTTCGATTCAACACTTGAAAAACCCATGATCCGAGGCATTGGATCGTCTGGAGAGAGTTGGGCAACAATACAGGCTATTTTCGAGGATCCAATATCGATTCCTGCAATGACTGTTTGTGACATCTTATTTTTTGAATGTGATAATTGGTCTTTCGAATCGAACATCCAGGGATGTTACAACTTTTCCTCTCCTTTTAAATTCTGCGTATGTATATGCATATCGTGTCTGTTGCATCTGTGAATCGACCTCAGAGGATGCTACAACACTATATGTATCTGTTTGTAATACTATCATATCTGCGTCTGCAATATCAATGGTAGAGATAGCATCTCCCACCTCTTCCACTGCCTCAAGCATAGATACTGCAGTATGTATTTCTTCAAAGGACATGGTATCTCCGACAACAAGCTGATTGTAGTAAATGGGTTGATAGAACGTGATAACAGGGAGCTTGCTGTCAGATAGAGTCCGTGACTTTGCGAGAATCACACCGTTTTCAGCAATATTTGCGTAACCATCCGCCAGCTTTACCGTTGCAACTTGCTGAAGCTCCTTTGCCTGGATTCGTATTGTCTGCGGGTATTTCTTAGAGATGGAGATGTCAGTCAGGTGAGGATTTACAAGCGCAACATCCTTTTCCATCTTTGCGACAGAAAGCAAAGGAAGTGGATATGAGGCGTAATGACGTATGCCTGTTACCACATCAGCTCCTACAACCTCAATGCGCGTGACTCGCAAAGCATAGAGAGACACTGTCAGCACAACAATACATGCGACAAGAATAAGAGCAATGAAGGTTTTTTTACGAGGGAAGAATCTCTGAAACAATGTCTTTTGTTGCGTGGGGATGGACATATTTTTTCAGAAGTTTAAAGTTTTTAATATATCGTTGTCTATTCTCATGAACCTTGAGTATCTTTTCAAGTAACTCTTCACTTGAATGACTCTGATCAAACATTTCACCTGCGCCCGAGACTGAAAAAAGTTTTGCATGTTGTTCCTGCTCGTTGCTTCCAGACCATGGAAGGGGGATCACCACACAAGGCTTCTTGTAGTATATCAATTCAGTCGTCGTGTTGGCACCTCCTCGCGACACAATGATATCGGCGGTATGGAAGACCCAACCCACCTCGTCTGATGCAAAGTGCTGAACAACATGATAATCCTTCTTTCCCAAAACCTGCAATCGTTCAAAATCATGATACTCCTCCACGTTACCCACCTGATGAATAACGACAAATGTTTTGAGTAGCTCGTCAATGATTCTTTCAATGTGCACATTGATGCTGTGCGACCCCAATGAGCCCCCTGTCACATACAAGACTGGTTTTTTCGAGTTGATCTGGATAGGCTGATTCACAATTTTGAGTGCATTTTGTCTCATGGGATTTCCTGTTACTCGTGTTTTTGAAACGTCGAAATACTTCATTGTCTCAGGAAAAGAAATGAGTATTCGGTGAGCAAACCTTCCAATGATTTTATTAGCCAATCCGGGAGAGATTGTTTGTTCGTGAGTGATTACATGAATCTTTTTGAGTCGTGCCGCGATACATACAGGCAATGCTATATATCCTCCAAAAGACATAATTACGTCAGGCTTGATTTTTGTAAGGAGTGAGAAAGCATCATAAATCCCTGAGAATAACCGAACGAGAGAGAAAAGAGAGCTAATGGAGTAATCTCTCAATAATCGTCCCGACTGAAGATGGTAAAAAGGGATATCTAGGGCTTTAATATGCTTAAATTCATATGAAGGAGCCACACCATGATCGACAGCAAACTGTCTTCCAATGAAGTGAATCTCAACATCTTTGTGTTTTCGCAATTCATCAATAACTGCGAATGCGGGAGCCGGATGACCACCCGTTACCACGATTTTCATAAGAGTATTATACATTATCTATGTCTATCAACACTTATGACGATTCCCATGAGGGTATAAAAGATGAGCAAACTAGAACCACCATACGAAATAAACGGAAGAGGAACGCCTGTCAAAGGTAGTAACGCAAGCATTCCTGAGAGATTAATGATTGCCTGCAGACTCATCACAACGAATATCGAACTCACAAGAATATACCCGAATCTGTCCTGGGAGCGTTTGGCGACGAGATAGATTTGATACAACACATACGCATAGACGCCAATAAATACAACACTTCCCATAAACCCAAGCTCTTCACCAATGATTGCAAAAATAGAGTCTGTATGTGCTTCGGGCAAAAATTGATACTTCTGTCGGGAATGCGAGAAACCCTTCCCCAGCAGACCTCCAGAAGAGAGGGATATGAGAATTTGATTGATATGATAGCCAATACCAGTTGGGTCTGCAGTAGGGTGAAGAAATGCAGTCAATCGAGCAAATCGATAGGGAGAAGTTATGATGAGCGCAATCACCCCAACAAGTCCCACAGGAAGAATTGCCAACAGAGGAGCTAGTTTTTCTCCAGAGATAAAGTAAATGGATAAGAAGGTGAGAGAAATAATCAGAGTAGTACCTAGGTCTGGTTGCAACATGATTAAACCCACAACAACTCCCAGTAACAACAAGAAAGATTTGAATCGCTTTCGATCCTTATACAGAAACCATGCTGACAGATACAAAATACTTGCCAGTTTAGCTAATTCAGTTGGCTGGAAGCTGAAAAAGCCGAAATCAATCCAGCGCCGTGCACCGTACACATTTGTGCCGATACCTGGAATAAGTACAATCACAAGAAAAAACATACTCACAAGCAGTGCTGGAAATGCGAAGTAATACCACCTTCTATAATTAATGAAAGAGACAACAGACATGGCGCATATCCCTATGGCACTCCACATCAGTTGTTGCCGTAGAAAGTAAAAACTATCTCCGAGTTGCCTATACGCAGTGACAGATGATGCTTCAAATATAAAAAAGAGTCCCATCACCGTTAAAATTATCGGAAGGAGAAATAGCTGTTGCGTAGAATGATTCTGAAGTTTATGGGTGTATGTTGTTTTTTGTCTGCGCATACTCGTGAACCGCCTGGGCAAATGAATCACCTCTCCCCTGGAGGTTAGTAAA
>CAZPDN010000058.1:1636-4436 GCA_964585435.1 uncultured Gammaproteobacteria bacterium | reverse complement strand
CCTTGAGGCAAAAGGGTAATGACAAGATCATCAGGGTATTGCAGTTTGAGGGAGGATATAAGAGATGCTATTCGCTCTCGGGGATAGACAGTTACAAATGCAGCAGTCTGTGCTGAAACCGTAATAAAGACAACAAGTGCAGTTAGAGAGACAAAATAGGAAAGCGAGAAGCCGAATCGCGTTGATCGAACTTTATGGTAGTAATAATCAAATGGAACAAGAGAATGACGAAAGATATGCCAGAATGTTTGAAGTTTATGCATAAGCACATCATACGACACTCACCACTCCCTTTGCAATTGACATTTCTGTATTGCAATTTGCTAAACTCTTTCGTATAATCTGCCTAGATTTGCTCAATGCATGACAGTATTTGTGTGCTGTCCTGTATTGGGCACGTCTCGTTCAGTTTAAAAGTTATATACAAACTCATGGCAAAGGATACATTTCAAAGAACCAAACCCCATTTGAATATTGGAACCATTGGTCACGTTGATCATGGTAAAACCACAACCACTTCTGCTATTCACCATGTCCTTGCAAAGGCTGGTCTTGCTGAAGAATTACCAATTGATCAGATTGATAAGGCTCCTGAAGAAAAAGAAAGAGGAGTTACAATCAACCTAGCTCATACTGAGTACGAGACGGAAAATCGTCACTATGCTCACATTGATGCTCCAGGACACGCAGATTACATTAAAAACATGATTACTGGTGCCGCTCAGATGGACGGTGCTATTCTTGTTGTTTCTGCTCCTGATGGTCCTATGCCTCAAACCCGAGAACACGTTCTTCTTGCTCGACAAGTTAACGTTCCAGCATTGGTCGTATTCTTGAACAAGTGTGACATGGTCCAGGATGAAGAGATTCTTGAGCTCGTCGAAATGGAGATCCGAGATCTTCTTTCAAAGTATGAATTCCCAGGAGACACAGTTCCTGTGATCCGAGGTTCAGCACTTAAAGCTCTTGAAGGCGATGCATCTGCAGAAAAGGCAATTCTTGACCTTATGGCAGCAGTTGATGCTTCAATTCCAGAACCAGTTCGAGATACTGAAAAGCCATTCCTTATGCCAGTTGAAGACGTCTTTACCATTCAAGGTCGAGGTACAGTCGCAACAGGTAAGGTTGAGCGAGGTATCATCAAGGTCGGTGAAGAAGTTGAAATCATTGGTCTTGGTAAAGACACAAAGAAATCAACCATTACTGGTGTTGAAATGTTTAGAAAGACACTTGACCAAGGTCAAGCTGGAGATAACGTCGGACTTCTCTTGAGAGGAGTTGAAAAGACTGACATAGAAAGAGGTCAGGTTATCGCAAAGCCAGGTTCAGTCAATCCTCATACAGAGTTCGAGGCAGAAATCTATGTCTTGACAAAGGAAGAGGGTGGCCGACACAGCCCATTCTTTAAGGGTTACCGACCACAGTTCTACATCCGTACAACAGATGTAACTGGTGAAGTAACACTTCCAGCAGGCGTCGAAATGGTTATGCCAGGAGACAACCTCAAGATTGAGGCAAAGCTTATTTACCCAGTTGCACTTGAAGAAGGTCTCCGATTCGCAGTCCGCGAAGGTGGCCGCACCGTTGGTGCAGGTGTTGTAACAAAAGTTATAGCATAACGAACAATCGAGCAACCCACATGTCTGGCACAAGCCAGACATGTGGAACGCTTGTAATATTTACAAACGAATATGTCAAAAGGACTCATCAGAATAAAACTCAAGTCATACGATCATCGTCTCATTGATGAGACATGTCAGAAGCTTGTTGACACAGCTACCAGAACCGGTGCTTCCTTTATAGGACCTATTCCTCTCCCAACAAAAACAGAAAAGTATGTCGTTCAAAAGGCAGCTTTTATTGACAAGGATAGCCGAGAATACTTTGGACTTCGTACTCACAAACGTGTGCTAGACATCGTCAATCCTACAAACCAGACCATCGACTCACTCATGCACCTCGATCTTCCAGCAGGTGTTAGCGTAGAAGTGAAGATGAATTAACCCTCATGACTGTTCCCCTTTTGGATGCGTATCGCTTTTGTTCGTATTGTGGTGGAAAGTTGACACATGTGGGCGATTTCGCTTACGACTGCTTACAATGTGACAAGAAATCATATCTATCGCCTGCGCTCGGATGCAACTGCATACTTCTACAAGATGATAAGGCGCTGATGACTCAAAGAGCTCGTAAGCCTGGCATTGGGACATGGAGCTTGCCTGGAGGCTTCGCGCATCCTTCTGAGCGATGTCATGAGACGATGATTCGTGAGGCGCAAGAAGAGTTAAGTGTCTCCATTTCTGTTGATCATCTTATCGGATCAGATTGTTGTGACTATGAATATCAAGGAATAGCTCGGCCTGTTCTTGTCGTATATGGGGTTGGACATATTGTTTCAGGTGAAATCCAGTGCAAAGATGATGTTTCTGATTATGCATGGCTCACGCTGAAAGAGATTGAAACATTGGATCTCTTTCATCCTTTCGAAGTCCAAATGATACAAGAGGCATTTGACTACAGAAATAGGATCTGATTCGGGCTTTTGTAGGCATATTATCGTTGACTTGTACGTAGTGATGGTATATAATTCATCTCACATGCCAGATTCTTTTTTGACGTCGGCTGTAGAGTAAAGCATCAGAAACTGAGGAATTAGAGACCTCAATCTGAGGTCTTTTTTTTGATCATGATTACCAAAGGAATATTAGGAACAAAGGGAACAACAGAACAGATCTTCACCTCAGGTGGTGAGCGTATTCCTGTTACCTCCATCTCTACATCTCCTTGTTATGTGGTCGAT
>CAZPDN010000058.1:0-1626 GCA_964585435.1 uncultured Gammaproteobacteria bacterium | reverse complement strand
AAAGGTTGACTTGGTTCTTGCTCTTTGTAAGTTGATGTAAAAACAAAAGATAAACATGGCTACTGGGCAATCCAAATTGCTTTCAAGACAGCAAAAAACATGAAGAGTCCACAACGTGGAATCATCAGCAAAGCGGGAGTAAAAGACCCGCTTCGTTTTTTAAAAGAGATTCGCTTTGACTCCGCTGAAGTCATTGAAAAGGATGGTGTTCAAGGTCTCAAGATAGGTGCGCTTGATGTATTCCCAGGTCAAGAGCTCGTATCTTCAGAGCTTTTCGCTGAAGGAGATATGGTTACAGTGACGGGCACATCTAAAGGAAAAGGTTTCCAAGGTGTCGTGCGACGACATGGATTTCATGGCGGTAATCGCACACATGGTCAAT
Organism: uncultured Gammaproteobacteria bacterium; assembly: GCA_964585435.1. Classification (GTDB taxonomy): domain Bacteria; phylum Patescibacteriota; class Microgenomatia; order UBA1406; family HO2-37-13b; genus 2-02-FULL-43-11-A. The sequence continues at coordinate 1,244 of CAZPDN010000058.1, read as the reverse complement.
CTGACCGCGAGCGAGCACCTGGATCTATCGGATCTGGTACCACATTGGGACGTGTTTTTAAGGGTCTCAAAATGGCAGGTCGCATGGGAGGAGAAACTGTGACAGTCAAGAATCTTGAGGTTATTCAGGTTGATTCATCAGGCATGAGGCTCAAAGGAGTGGTGCCTGGATCAAAAGGAGACATGCTTGTTCTTCGATCATCAGCATCTCTTCCTGAAAAGAAACATGATGAAGAAGTCGTTGTTGAAGTTACTGAGTCAGAAGAATCAGTTCAATCATAAGATACAGCACCATGGCAACAAAAAAGACACCAACTACAAAGCATGATTCAGCCGAGCTTGTTGCTCGAGTTGTTGATGTGAAGGGTTCTGCCAAGGAATCTTTCTCTCTTCCTTCTGCTATATTTGGAGTCGTTGCTTCTCTTGCATTGATCGCTCAATATGTGCGTGTATACTTGTCCAACCAGCGTCAAGGCACTCATAAAACAAAAGACAGAGGTGAGGTTGTTGGCTCAACGAGAAAAATATATCGACAAAAAGGTACTGGTCGCGCACGACATGGTGACAATCGCGCTCCTATTTTTGTAGGTGGAGGTGTGTCCCACGGACCAGTTGTTCGTACACACGCCCTATCCATAAACAAGAAGCAAAAGCAGAAAGCACTGTATGGTGGATTGTCTCTCAAGGCTCGAGATAACAACATCCTCGTTCTCGAAGATGTCTCGACATTGACAGGCAAAACAAAAGAGATGTCTGGTGTCATCAAAAACCTAGACCTTCAGGTGAAGAAAACATTGTTTATCTATTCACCTGATCAAGCATCACTTTTTAAGAAACTAATGGGAAATATCAAAGATGCTCGAACATCCCAAGATAGGCTCGTAAACGCATATGATGTGTTGAGAGCTGATGTAGTAGTTTTCACAAAGGAAGCATTAGAAGATTTTGTTACATTCAGAAAAATAGCATAACATTATTATGAGAATTCATGACGTCATCATACGACCAATTGTGACTGAGAAGGCAGCAATGAGCTCCAAGACTCGTTATGTTTTCGAAGTTTCTCTGGATGCGAATAAAGATCAGATAAAAACAGCAATTTCAAAACTGTTCAATGTACACGTGGAAGCAGTTCGCACTGTTCTCACAAAAGGCAAGGTTAAGCGAGTTGGTAGAAAAGGCAAATTAAAGGCACGACCAGATGTTAAAAAGGCCTATATTACTCTTTCAAAGGGTACTATAGAC
>CAZPDN010000057.1:0-4443 GCA_964585435.1 uncultured Gammaproteobacteria bacterium | reverse complement strand
GGACCCGTCTCACCCAGGCTCACAAGTACGGTAACCTGTTTTGTTTGCAATTCATCTGCGAGTTCAGACATATCATATCCTCTATCGTCTCCTCCTACGATCAACACATCTATATCCTTAATAGTATTGAGAGCTAGGATAGTTGATGAAGGGTGTATGGATGCCGAATCATCATAGAATCGGATAGTGTGAAATGTGCCAAGAAAGGATAATCTATGCGCAAGTGCTTGAAAGGTCTGACAGTGTGTTGCAAACTCATCCTGAGATATACCCTCATGCTGACACAGTGCCCACACTGCATTGAGCGTATCAATATGAGTGGAAAATGGCAATGAAGCCACATCCACGCACTCCTCTACTTTAGCTTGAATAAAATCGTGCGTTTGTGCCTTGGTGAGGGAAGCGCATGTTGCCACATCGGGTATTGTTCCATTAAAGAAAAAATGATCCGTGTCCTTTTGGTGTGTGGCAATTGAATACTTGGCGTGTAGATAGCTCTCATAGGACGGATGATTATGTGTTTCATGATATATGTTTAAGAAACAGGAAACCTGAGGAGAGTATTCACAATCCTCAAGTTGATAACTAGACATTTCCAATATGAGTGTCGTATCGAGAGAAACTTCGCGCGTCAAAGCATGAAGCATGGGCTCGCCAATGTTCCCATACAGCGCGACTTTGTGCCCAGACTCTTTGAGTATGTGATACAGCAAGGAAACTGCAGTGCTTTTCCCTTTTGTACCTGTGACACCTATTTTTCTGTGTGGAGAATTGGCCATAAAGATACGCGTGCCTGTTGTGTAAGGGATGGTTATTTTTTCTGGTCGGAGCAAAGGTGTTCGAATGGCAAGATCATAATCTGCTTGGCGACTCAGATAATCTGGATCATCCTTTTGATCGGCAATGCCGATTTCACAGGTGGGATGGAACTTTTTCAAGAATTCTTCTGTCGCATGACCTTCAATTCCATACCCAAGAATGAGTATCCGCTTGTATGTTCTGAGTGTTTCGAGTGTCATACTGTAGCAAGCATGTCACGCAGGGCATTTGTAAAGTGATGTGGAATATGCGAGTCGTCACCCCATTCCATCACGTATGAGGTATATGAATCTATTGCATCTTTGTGCTTAGGCAATACTTCGTGAATAAAATACATCATAATTGGCGTGTCGTTCCATTCGCCACGATTGTAGCACAGATACAATGCAACAATCGTTTCCTCAGGAGTTCCAACACAATCCAAAGGCTTTACATCCTTCTCGCCAAGCAATTGTTGGAAAATGGGGAGTCTATCTTCGCGAGAAAACACATCTATCTGAAATGTCCTCAGCATATCTTCTTTTGACAAAAATGCTGATAGTAATGCCCATACAAATTCCACTTTTCCTTTCGAGAACTCTACATCCCATCGTTGACTTTTGCCATCACTTGAAATGGTGAAGTTGTGATTACTGCTTGAAAAAACTTCAAAATATTCGCTGAACTTCGAAAAAAGCTGTGCGATTCGGATTTCATATAGAGGTCTGAGGAGGGAAAAGAAGTCAAGAGAATTACCACAAATACTTGAGAGATAAGCTCGCGTGGCAGACTCAAAGACTTGAGATTTTGACCACTGGTGATTAACAATCATGTCAAGATACGAAATGTTTCCATACACAGCACTTTCCTCGTTTGAAGTTACAACATAGGTATATCCATGAAGGAGTGCATAAAGCATTGCCAGTGTAGCATAGACTGCTGAAATGGGAACATGGCCTGTATACACTTCCCCTGCCTTACTCATATCAATAAGCTGTTGATCAATTTTTCGAACAATTGTATAAATTGGCTTATGCATGACATCCGCCACTCCTTTTTGAATACCCGAATGATTGACAGCAAATAAATCGAACTCTATGCCTGCTTTTTTGATCACTTCAACGGATACAATTGAGTCCTTTCCTCCACCATGCAGCACAAGAGCCTTCTGTGATGAATGTAGTTCTACACTCTGAACATCTCCTACCCTACCTTCTACTCGCACCTTCCCTCTATAATCCAGCTGATTCGTATAATAGTATTCACCCAAGCCATGCGTATACAACAATTCCCAATACGCAACCTGCTCGCTTGAAAAGGTGTATGGGTGCGTAATGACTGTAGGACCGAACATTTTGAAGTAACTTACGCCAAGAGTCATATGGATCATCTCACACATCCGTTCAATTGCTGGATGAAGCGTGCGACTCTTGTCTTCTGGAAGAGGGACGGTAAGCGTTTCGGTGAAATGATATTCCGTGCCGTTTTCGAGACGTGATGAATAAGCGAAAGTTATCTCTCCAGTCTCCCAGTCAGCGGTGTATGAATCACACGAAAATGAAAGTGGTAGTGTCATGGTTATTTCATCAAGGCAATCATCAAGCCAAACATCGCAAATAATAGAGCTGCCACCCATGCGCGCATAACTATTTTAGGTTCAGGCCATCCGCGAAGCTGAAGCCACAAATGGAGAGGAGCAACAGGAAAAAGTTTTTTACCGCGGAATTTCTTAGACAACAGTTGCAGTAATGACGAGGCAATCTCTACAACAAACACACCACCGATAATCGCGAGTGCAAATACTTTCCCAGATAACAAACCAATTACAGCTAGAGTTGCCCCCAAAGCAAGTGCCCCTGTATCACCCATCCACAATCGAGCAGGGTGAATATTGAAATACAGAAAAGCCGTCAGTCCACCTGCAAGTACACCTATAAACACAAGCAGAGGGGTATCAAGAATTGAAGCAGATATAACCCAAAAAGCAATCAATGTGATAAGCGATGTCCCTCCCGCCAAGCCATCGAGTCCATCCGTAATGTTTACAGCATTAGCAAAAGCCACAATAACAAACGTTGCAAAGGGTATAAACCACCACGATATGTCAAACACACCAAAATACGGCACGTTGATAAAGCGAATAGTGAGTTCCGTATACATCCAATATGATGCAATACATGCCAAAGCTATCTCAATAAATAGTTTGTGGCGCAACCTGAGCCCAAAAAATGTTTCTTTCTTCCAGGTGAAAATCTTTTTCAGATCGTCATAAAGGCCCAAAAGTGCGAAAGATATGAATGTAAAGAGGAGGATTTTAATCTCAGAACCAATGAGTGCGTAATTGGAAATGATCGTCTTGTCGAGTATGACATACAAAAAAAGGTAAAAACTAAATAGAAAGACGGTATTGAAAACGATCAGCATTCCGCCCCCGACTGGAGTACCCGCCTTATGTTTATGAAAAGAATCAAAGATCGGTGTGCGTTTGTTAAATGCATCTACTGTTTTCTGATCAGCTCGCTGAAAACGCAACTGATAGAGCATGTTGATAAAGGGGACAAAGAGAAGTGCATTGAGCAAGAAGGAGATAAAGTACCCGAAGATGTAAATTGCCATAGTTATAACATCTTGGGAACAAATAATAACAGCGCAACACATAGCGCCCCAACAGCATATGTAAGCATTGCAGCGGCAGAAACATCTTTAGCAATTTTTATCTCTTCTTTCCACTCATGCGTGATAGCATCAGACACCGCTTCAATTGCTGTGTTGAGTGTCTCAATAACGAGTCCCATTGATATTGTCAGAACAAGTATTGCCCATTCTTGCCTCGAAACGTTAAAAAATATACCTGCTAGGACAACGAACAAAGATACAATCAGATGTACCCGATAATTAGGTTGCGTTCGAATTGCCCATGACAAACCATCATACGCATGTCGAAATGAGGCGAAATGTTTTAATATGTAGTTAATCATATACCTTCAACTATATCATGAATGACAGAGGCAAGCTTGTCAACATCGTGTCTTATAATACTTCTGGATACCGCATCGCCCTTTTTCTGCGTTGAAGCCTCTCCAGATAGCACATCAGCTCTCACACACACATATCCCCTATCCGAACGAATGTCGTCCACAACAGGTGACGATCCATATTTTTCATAGAATCCCTGAGCGCTTTTGATCTTTTTAGATGTATTAAGTACTATATGCGTAATATGTTTTCCGAGATATTTTTCTAAATCATCCACATGGTCTTGGGCAGTATATCCGTGAGTCTGACCTGGTTTCGTCATAAGATTTGAGATGTATATGATTGGAACATGCCTCTTTTGAAGAAGTTTCGAAACACCTTCTACAAGCAAGTTTGGAATTATACTCGTATACATGTCACCAGGGCCGATAACTATACAATCAGCTTGTTTGATTGCATACCCCACATGTGGATTCATCACTGCGCTCGGCTCAAGGTAGGCTCTCGTTATGCGTGACTGTTTATCAAATGCAGTATCTATCAAATCTTCTGTCTTCAGGCACTCACCGTCCTCATACTCTGCACACAAATGGACTTTATCGTATGTCACAGGTATCACTGAACCTTTTGTCTGCAAGATATAAGAAGCCATTCGGATAACTTCATCAT
>CAZPDN010000056.1:0-4497 GCA_964585435.1 uncultured Gammaproteobacteria bacterium | reverse complement strand
GTGTTGTAAGGATTGTGAGATGGGCCAAAATCACTTGTCTCTGTAGAAGACCCATGTGCCCATGCATCCATGTTTGTCTTTGCAAGAACACCTGCTCCATGCGAGCGAAGGTTACGGACCAAAGTCGCTTCAAAAGGAGATACGTATCCTCTCAATACATCCGATGATGCATGTGTCTGGAGTGTTGTTGTGGCTATATTTGCTTTGAAGGCTATAGGCATCCCTGCCAGCTTCCCTTGCCCTGTGGCATCAAATGTTTCCACCACATCTGTGCACGCATTGAGCGTTGGATTGAATCGGCGAATGCGGTCGAGATAATACGACACAACCTCAACGGTAGATATTCGCTGAGTAATAAGTTCATGTAAAGAAAGACCCTTCATATTATCCAAGAATTCGCTTGACAACAAAGTAACCTTTTCGCGTTGAAGGAGCATTTTTCAGTGCTTGTTCATGGGTCAACATGACGCTTTCATCCACCACATCCTCATCCATAACGTTGAGTGCGTCTGTGGTAAAAAATGTCTCTGGCACGTGAGATGTGTCTACAGATTGGAGATTCTGAACGAAATCAAGGCTCTCAGAAAGTTGAGTTGCAAGGTGATTTTCCTCATCCTCAGACAATGTAAGTCGAGCTAGCTGAGCGAGGCGCTTCATATCTGATGATGACAGTTGGGACATAGTGCTATTGTAGCATGAACGCACAAAATTACATACTCAGAGCCCGTGAAATAGGATCATCGGAAAGATGCTTTTTGTGCGCAGGTGAATAATCTCTACCATACTGCACAAGTCCAAGAGAGAAAAATCTCCAGTCTTTTTGAGGTACGATTGCAAGCAAATCTTTCTCGATTTTGACGGGATCTGCGTGCTGACTTAGGCCAAACTTGTGTGCAAGTCGAGTAACGTGCGTATCAATTGCCATTCCCTCATTGATGCCATATATTTCAGAAAGTACCACGTTTGCCGTTTTTCGAGCAACACCGGGGAGTGTTGTGAGCTCCTGTAGGGACTTGGGGATTTCACCACCAAATGTATCTATCAGTTTCTGCGCAGTTGCAATCACGTTTTTTGCTTTCTGCCTGTAGAAACCTGTTGGGCGAATATCTTGACAAAATGTTTCAAAATCAGCTTGGGCTATAGCGTGCAGGGTAGGATACTTCACGAAAAGCGTCGAGGTAACTTCATTCACTTTCTTATCCGTGCATTGTGCTGCAAGTATGACGGCAATAAGCAGCTCGTAAGGCTTCGAATAGTGAAGGGCGATTTTGAGTTGGGGAAATAACTTTTTAAGTGTAGCGAGGATAATTTCAGCTTTTTCTGCAGGTTGCATGCCTGCTAGTATACAAGTGCTTTACTTCAAGATCAACATCGCATAGACTTATTTTTTAGGTTTCACTTCATACCTCTCAAGATACGAATACGATCCTGAGCTGGTGGATGCGTGCTGAACAATCCTTCGATGAATGAGCGGGATGATGAATTCTTTTTCAATGGATTTGAAATAAACAAGTGTGCTGTGGTCGCATGCGCATGTGTAAGCCTATGTGAATCTGATGAAATCTTTTCCAATGCTGATGCAAGACCTTCGGGATTACGGGTGAGCAATGCGCCAGAAGCATCCGCTAAATATTCTCTCTTACGGGAGATGGCAAACTGAATAAGCATAGCCACAAAGGGCATTACAACTACAAGCACTACAAATCCCACAACCATCAGGAGTGCATTCGCCTGTGAATTTCGATCATCTCTTCCTCCCCATAGCCAACGATGCGTCAACATGTCGGAAATAAGCCCCACACTACTAACCAAGACTGCAACTATGGTCATCACAAGTGTATCGTAATTGCGAATGTGCGAAAGCTCGTGCGCAATAACGCCTTCAATTTCCGCACGGTCTAGCTTTGCCAACAATCCTGTTGTAGCAGCAACTGCTGCATGTTGTGGATTCCTGCCTGTTGCAAAAGCATTGAGCGCGGAGTCTTCAATGACATAGAGTGCTGGCATGGGGATACCAGAAGCAATGGCAAGATTTTCTGTGACTGTGTAGTAGTCAAAATATGTCTCTTTATCTGCCTTTTTGGCTCCTGACATACTCAGAACTACTTTATCTGAAAAATAATAGCTCGATAGGGATGATACGAGCGTGAATATGAGCCCGAACACAAAGTAGCTTTGTCCACTTTGAGAATACAATCCGAAAAGATAAAAAGATCCTGTCACAAGCACAGAAAAAACGAGAAGGATGAAAAAGGACTTTATCCTATTGGATTGTATCTGACTATAGATATTCATATCTGTCGTGAACCAAGGTTAGAATGTCACTTTGACTTCTTTTCTGTCCCCTTCTGAAGCTTCAAAGAATTCAACCAAGCTGAATCCGAATGCATTCGCCACGAGGTTGCTTGGAAAGCTCTGGACACGCGTGTTGAGCGCCAAAACATTGGTATTGTAAAATTGTCGAGAAAAGGCAACCTTATCCTCTGTATCTTCAAGTTGTCTTTGTAACTGAAGAAAATTCTCATTTGCTTTCAATTCTGGATACGCTTCTGCAACAGCGAAAAGGGACTTGAGTGCATCTGTGAGCATGTTGTTTGCTTCAGCTTTTGTGCTTGTAGATTGAGCTCCCATGAGCGATGATCGAGCTTCCGTAACCTTCTCAAACACTTCTTTCTCATGCTTAGCATATCCCTTTACAGTCTCGACAAGATTAGGGATGAGGTCAATTCGCCTTTTCAACTGCACATCAATGCCTGACAATGCCTCTTTAATTCTCATGCGGAGCTGAACAAGTGAATTGTATACGAGAACTATGTATACAACGACCAATCCTAACGCACCAAGTAATGTTATTGTCAGATTCATATTATGTTTCTATCCAATTTTTAATGTCGCAAAGAGGTAACGTATTCATTATATCACGTTTCTGCACCCATCCTCGCCGAGCCATGTAGACCCCAAAATCCATACCATCCATGTGTGAAACAGCGTGTGCATCTGTATCAATAACAAGCTTCACACTTTGCTTCAAGGCCTGTCGGATAAGTCCTTCAGGCAAATCTAATCGCTCTGGTGATGCATTGATTTCAAGTGCAATATTCCTCTTTACAGCTTCCTGCATAATCACATGCCAATCTGCATCAATCTCTTCCCTCTTACCCAACTGCCTCCCTGTTGGGTGCCCCATGATTTTAACCTTGGGATACGTAAATGCCTTTAAAATGCGTGCCGTCATATCTGATCGAGACATCCGAAACGAACTATGGATTGACACAACACACATGTCCAGCCATTCAAAAGCCTCATCTGCTAGTGCCAAGGATCCATCTGGCTGGATATCAATCTCAAGTGAATTAAACAAATAGACAGGGACAGGTGGATTGGCGTTCCAATTGTCGATAACTTTCTTCTTTTCTCTGATGATGCGTGTTGCTTCCTGAGGAGACACTCGGGAAAATGCAGGATTGTGCTCTGATAGTGCAAGATAGTCATACCCTAGCTCATGTGCTTTGTGGGCCATTGCATCTATTGGATCTGCTCCCAAATCATGAGAGGTTGTCACATCAAAGTTTGAGTGAACATGGAACTCACCTCGAATGCCTTGCCGAGTAATAAGGTGTGGAAGCGAATGGTTTTGGGCATGCATAATTTCGTCATGCCCCTCGCGTAATTCTGGAGGGATCCAATCAAGCAAAAGAGCATTGTAAAAAGATTCCTCGCTCGAGTACTCAGTCACTTCACCTGTTTGAGTATTTTTAATCCCGAATTCATTGAGAGATAATCCCATTTTGAGAGCACGTTCACGAAGCTTGATATTATGAGCCTTGCTTCCTGTGAAGTATTGGATCATAGATCCGTACATGCGTTCAGGAATAGCTCGCACATCAACCCTCCAGCCCCCCGACACAATAATTGCCCCCTTGTCTGTCCCACGAGCCTCAATGCTCATTGCTTTGGGATAAGTCGTAAAATGAGCAATAACATCTTCCATGTGTTTTTCATCGCAAACAGCGAGGAGATCTACATCCCCGATGGTTGGTGCACGGCGCCTGAGAGACCCCATATGCTCAACTCTGGTGACATGAGGATGAGCGAGAAGGTGATCTGTAACCTCTTGAGCCAATCTCAGAGCTGTGGGGAGGATCATGCGCTCATCTTGAGTCCCCCGATGCTCTAAAATATCAAGCGCTTGAAGTATATCCGCCTGACTTTTTTCCCCAAAAGAATCCAGCTGAGCGATACGATTATCCCGCACTGCATCACGAATATCCTGTATCAGGGTAGCTGGGCGAGTGGCATCGAGCGCCGTCACGAGCGCATATGCCTTTTTCGGACCGATACCAGGCGCTTTCATGAGTTCAAAGACAGTAGCAGGAATACGTGAAAGTTGTTTAGTGAGGTAGGATCGGGCAGGATCTGTGAAATGCTCATCCAAGCGGGCCTGAATGCTGGGACCAAGTCCTTCTACATTCTTCAAGTCACCATTCTCCCACATAT
>CAZPDN010000055.1:0-4570 GCA_964585435.1 uncultured Gammaproteobacteria bacterium | reverse complement strand
ACATTATGGAGTAGGTACAACATCTGTTCGAGCGCTTGTGGGGACTCACCAGCTTCATGTAGATCTGGAAAAAGCACTCGCTACATTTAAAGGAACTGAGGATGCTGTAGTGCTTACGGGAGGGTATCTAGCAAACATGTCCGCAATTACCACCACTCTTACAAAAGAGGATGTGGTTGTGTCCGATGAGCTGAATCATGCATCTATCATCGATGCCATTCGTCTCAGCGGTGTACAGCATAAGTTCATTTACAAACATGCTGATATGCAAGATCTTCGCAGACAGCTCCCAGCGATTCAGGAGAAAGGGAAGGGGAGAACGATTCTTTTTGTGACAGATGGAGTGTTTTCAATGGATGGAGACATAGCTCCTTTACGGGAGCTGGTGCAGATAGCTCGCGAAATTGGTGCTCTCGTGATGGTGGATGATGCTCATGGTGAAGGTGTATTAGGAAAAAACGGAAGAGGTGTGGTTGATGCAATGGGCTTGGAGGGTAAAACTGATATAGAAGTTGGAACACTATCTAAGGCTTTTGGTGTCATGGGAGGCTTTGTGTGTGGATCAAAGGAGCGCATGCATGCCATCCGCACATCTGCTCGTCAGTTTCTCTTTACAAACGCCCTCTCACTTCCTGACACAGCTGCACTCTTGGAAGCAGTCCATATGCTGACTGAATCCGATGCCCACGTACAACGATTATGGAGAAACACGCGCATATTGCGCACTGCATTCGAAAAGGCAGGGTGCGACATTGGTCATTCACAGACTCCCATTATCCCACTGATGATCGGAGACGAAAACAAGGCTCGTAAAGCGGCTTCATATGCTCGCGAGCACGGAGTTATGGTTACGCCTATTGTATTTCCCATGGTGGCTCAGGGCACGGCTCGACTGCGTATCCAGCCGTCTGCTTCGCACACCAAAACACACCTTCAACATGCCGCCAAGATACTCATAGAGGCAGTAAATCAGATCTAGGCTGTCACTTCGCAGGATCCGCAAATACGAGCATTCTTTGCAATGTGGTGCCTGGGGGCCAGCACGTCTGAAGAGTCAGCGTTTCGAAGTCTGTAGTGCGTGTGAGATAGGATACTTCTGATGGATCTACCACCTGAGTACCCGTGACAATGTATTTGTGTCTGACATCTTTGTAGAATATATTCACTTCATCCCCAGGTTCCAATTTATACAAAAGATAAAACAATGCATTGTATCGACTCACATTTGTAAACGTATTCGTCGAATGTGCAAAGAGATAAATATGGTGGCCTTCACCGGGATTGCCTGTACCGGATGCGTGTGCCACACCTGTTTTAAGCGCTTGTAGGTATTCTTTCTCAACAGCTGCATTGATATTGGGGATAACGCGTGCGTTTGCACCCAGTTTGGGAATAACAACTGAGTATGATGGGTCAACAGGAATGAGTGGTTGGACAGTTCGCCGTGAAAGAATATCCGTCAAAGACATCTGCGGGGTTTGGGTTGGTTTTGCAGGTGTAGGAGCATCAGATACCACATATGTCTTGCCGAGAAATGAGTTGTAGGCGTATCGAATCTCTTCCACCATGGGTCGATAAAACACCCACATGATCATGTATGCTGAGAAAAGAATGAGGAAGTTCCCCGTTGTGCGCATGAGAAACGTACGTGCATGCTGTTTGCGTGTGTGATGTGGGTGATACTGGTACATGCTAGTTCAATCCAACACTATACAAGTCCATAAGCGCACCTGATTCTGAATTGAAGTTCGTCAAGATGAAAAGACGACCATCTTTTGATGGAGCAAGAAAATCTGCGCTAAATGGTCCTGAGTACACTGTGCGCTTATTTGTACCATCATAATCCATCACACTGACCTTATCAGCCTCTTTCTGTATCAAGTGAGTTGAGGTGGGATACCACATCAAGATTTGAGCAAGCTCAGAAGTAGAGAGACCGGCGGGGTTTTTCATAATCACATAATTGCGATCTTCTTCTGCATCATAGACATATATGTTTCCTTGTTCAATCGAGCGTGTTTCGGGTGTTTGGTTGGGTGACACAAGCGCGGGCTTGATAACTTGTGGTATGGTTGCACTTTGAGAAGCTACGTACAAAATGCGATTATCGTCAGGCGAGAATGCTATGACATCGAATGCCTTCATGGCGACTTCCGCAAATGGCTTCTTGAATCCTTTGAAAGATTTAACGTTGAGAAGGGCTTTTTCCTCTTCCCACGCTGACTTGACCGCATCAATTGAAGCTGTTACATCGAGTGGGGATTCCGTTGTTGAGGTGGCATCGAGGAGGTAATGAGCACTCTTTGAAACACTTACACCATTGCTCTTGGCTGTTTCGATAGACACATATGTTGTAACAAGTATCTGTTTCTCATCTGGTGAGAATTCTATCTCAGTTTTCGAGAAATCAAACGTTGCTGGTTCTTGGGTAAAGACCGATTTAAGGGCTATTTTGCTGAGTGGGTTGATTCGAGTAATAGGATTGCGTGTATTTTCGAGCAGATAGAGTCCATCTTTTTCTGGATCACCTTCATCAGAAATAATGATAATTCTGTCTCCCGAGATAGATGCAAATGCTCTCACAACTCCAAGAGATGTGATGGGTGAAAGTGTGGGGTTCTGAGGGAAAAGGAGTGCGTTTGCCTGGACGACAAGCTCGCCTTTAATGCGAACATTGCGTTTCCATGAAGTAAAGCCATCTTTTTTGATCTCTACATCATATGTTCCAGGTTTGAGAACAATATTCTGATCCGTAGCACCTTCGAGCTTGCCATTGATAAGAATCATGGCGCCGTCAGGATTGGAGTTAGCTACTAAAATACCTGTCGGGGATAGGGATTTGTCTGAAGGGCTGAAGCGATAGCCACGTGCAAGCGCAATGAGCACGACGGCGATACAAGCTAGAAGTATGCCTACAACAAGCTTTCTGAAAAAATACTTCATGGTGATAGTATATCAGATATATATATGAGGAGTAGAGAAATATATGCTATGATAGTCTCAGGAACGTCACTGTTAGCCCTATCGTACCAGTCTAGAAATGTATCGAAATATATCATTACGCAAGAGAGTAGCTATTGATCTTGGCACGGCAAATACGCTTGTCTATATTGCAGGAGAGGGTATTGTATTAAATGAGCCTACGGTTGTTGCCTATTCTATTGAGAATAGAAATATCTTGGCTGTCGGAGACGATGCTCGTCAGATGCTCGGTCGAACACCTGGGACAATTGTTGCCTCACGTCCGTTGAAAGATGGTGTCATTGCTGATTACTCCATCACCGAAGCGATGGTGGCGTATTTTTTGAAGAAAGCCAGCTCATCATTTACGTTTCGAACAGATCTGATGATTTCTGTCCCCGGGGGCTCTACGCAGGTGGAGAAGCGTGCGGTGGTCTCTGCATGTAAAGCGGCAGGAGCTACAGACGTGTACTTAATAGAAGAACCCCTGGCTGCGGCCATTGGTGCGCGCATACCTATTGCACAGGCATCTGGGCACATGATCGTCAACATTGGCGGAGGCACTGCAGAAATTGCCATAATCTCCATGGGACAACTGGTTGTCTACAAAAGTGTCCGCGGAGCCGGTACCAAGCTTGATGAGGCGATCATTGACTTCATGCGCAGATCATTCAACCTCATTATTGGCGAAAGGACAGCTGAAGACGTCAAAATCAAGATAGGGAATGCCGATCTTGAATCAGCATCAGAGACAAATGTTATTGAGATCAAAGGTCGAGATTTCCAGACAGGTTTGCCCAAAGTCATCGAGGTGTCCGAGAAGGCAGTATCAGAAGCCATGCAAAAGCCACTCAAGGTGATTTTGGAAGGTGTTAAGGAAGTATTATCCCAAACACCGCCTGAGCTATCCTCAGACATTGTGGATAGGGGCATTGTCATTTCTGGGGGTACGGGTCAACTGGGGAATCTGGATGTGTATTTGAGCAAGCATACAGGCGTGGCAGCCTTTACGGCAGAGGATCCTTTATTCTGCGTGATACGAGGTGCGGGGATGGCTATTGAAAATCTGGACAGCTATAAGGATGCTATACGGTAGAGTGGCTTGCTGAGGCTCACATGAGGTATAATATGGCACGTTCTCGTAGCTCAATGGATAGAGTAGTCGCCTCCTAAGCGACCGATGCAGGTTCGATTCCCGCCGAGAACACACAAGGATAACCGATAGTACGTATCGAAGATGGCAGGTTGCCGGATGAATTGACAGTAAACATTGGTTGGGTGCAGCGACGGGCATGCTTTATAGTCTTTTTTACAAGATGTTAAAGAAAGTAAGCGAAAAAATAGAGTTAACGCGTAAAGTGATTGATATGCCAGTACAGAAAATGTTGATAAAAAGTGAACAAAACTAAGAAATAGACCCATCCATGTTTCAAGTTAAAAAAGCCTATATGTTAACACCCTCTCAAAAAGCAGAAAAAATCTTTTTTGCTCCCCTGAAAAAGCAAACGCGTGCAGATATCCTAGAGGAAATTGTAAAAAACATCCAAGGTGAAAAAGAATGTGTTGCGATCCAGTCCATAAACCCGGAAATTGTTGAGCTTGCCCGAAA
>CAZPDN010000054.1:0-4582 GCA_964585435.1 uncultured Gammaproteobacteria bacterium | reverse complement strand
TATAGGCCACTATTCTATTTTGTCGTAGCATGTATCTTTGTTGGAGACATTCTCAAGTCAGTCATTCTAGGCTTGCTAGGACTTATTGACAGGGTAATTGTGGGCTTGATGAGGCTACCGGAAGTACTCATACGACGTGGAGCGTCTGGAGCATCCACTGTATCTCATCTCATTTCTATCGCTATTCGAAATGTTGCTACTCGATCATCCAAGACCGTTGAAACATCCGCACAAAGCATCAAGAATGTAATCCCACGAATATCTCCGACAAAGGTTAGTCAATTGCAACACATTGCAGAAAATACAAAATTCTTTATCTATGGAGTGCTCACAGCAACACTTGCCGTGCTCGTATATCAAGGATACCTTTTCGTAACAAACCTACCAAATCCAAAGCTGATTGGGTCTGTTAATTACTCTGTGTCGACGCAGATTTATGATCGAAATGGAGTCTTGTTGTATGATGTTTTTAGAGATCAAGATCGCACGCCAGTGAAAATTGATACATTGCCAGAGGAGGTTATTCAGGCAACGCTATCCATAGAAGACAGGAACTTCTATAATCACAATGGTATTTCATTGGTCGGGGGAATGCTTCGTGCTTTGAAAGACACATACAAAACGGGTGACCTCCAAGGCGGGTCAACTATCACCCAGCAACTCGTAAAGACTTCTCTCCTGACACCTGAGCGAACAATCGACAGAAAAATCAAGGAAGTCATCCTCGCTATCTGGACAGAACGTATCTATACGAAAAAGCAGATTTTGGAAATGTACTTGAATCAGGTGGCATATGGTGGAACGTCATATGGTATTGAGGAGGCTTCTCGAACATATTTTGACATTTCAGCTTCACAGCTTAACTTGTCTCAAGCTTCGATGCTTGCAGGTCTCACGCGTGCTCCTTCATCTTATTCACCATACGTAAATCCTCAACTTGCACTTCAAAGAAGGAATGAGGTCCTGCAGAGCATGTTCGAATCGGGTTATATCTCTCAGAAACAATTGAATGAAGAATTGGAGAAGGCAATTGAGATAAAACCGCCAAAGAATTTTATCCGTGCTCCTCATTTTGTTTTCTACGTGAAATCTCTCTTGGAGAGAAAATATGGCATCCGTCGTGTTGAAGAAGGTGGACTTCGTGTCACGACAACTCTCGATGTGCGTTTGCAGGACGAAGTTGAGAAGATTCTCAAAGAAGAAGTGGCCAAGGTAGGTTATCTGAATGTGAAAAATGGTGCAGTTGTAGTAACATCTCCAAACACTGGTGAAGTGTTAGCTATGGTTGGATCAAGAGATTATTATGAGGAGCCATATGGTGCTTTCAATGTAGCAACTGCACGTCGTCAACCAGGATCTGCAATGAAACCTTTTGTCTATGCTCTTGCAATGGAGCAGGGTAAAATTAATGCTTCAACTCCCATTTTAGATGCTCCAGTTGTATATAAAATAGAGGGATCGAAGCCTTATGTGCCTGTGAATTATGACGGGGCTTTTCATGGTAATGTCCCAATTCGCTTTGCACTTGCCAATTCCTACAACATTCCTGCTGTAAAGGTTATGAATCAGATAGGTGTGCCCCCATTCCTTGAGTTTGTGCGTAAGCTGGGCATATCGACGTGGGATACTCCCGAAAGATATGGTTTGTCTCTTGCACTTGGTGGTGCTGAAGTAAAGCTCATTGAGATGGCAGAAGCATATGGAACCCTTGCTAACTACGGCGATCATGTCGAGGTACAGCCCATATTGAAGGTCGAGGATTATCAGGGTGACGTACTGGAAACATACACAAAGGACGTCCAAGCTGGCGTGATGAGTCCAGCTACTGCTTTTATCATCTCAGATATTCTGTCAGACAATGTAGCACGAAGTGCAGCGTTCGGGACGACATCAGATTTATACATTCCTGGGTACAAGGTAGCGGTTAAAACAGGAACAACAAACAGTAAGAGAGATAACTGGACTCATGGATACACACGAAAGTATTATGTTGGAGTATGGGTGGGAAACAACGATAATACTCCTATGGATCAACAACTCTCTTCTGGTGTCACAGGAGCATCACCTATATGGAATAAAGTCATGAAACTTGTTCTCGCTCAACAGCCAAGCGTCACGGGGGAAATTCAACCTCCTTCAGAGTTCAGCTTGCCAGAAGGCGTTGCCACAAAGCTGTGTTATGGTGGGCGAGTCGAATACTTCCCAAACAGCGAGGTTGCTTCTAGAGCATGCAATGTAAAGCCAACCGTGACTCCTCAGCCATCTCAAACCCTTCCTTTGGTTTTATAGTCCTTCGAAGTATTCCTGTGGGAGTATTAATATGCGATGTGCTTTTGTTGACTTGGAGTCGGAGCTAGGTTTGTCGATGACTGCATGGATAGTATCTCCTATACGCATCTTGCTGAATCCTGTTTTTGCAAGTTCAAGGGTTTTGGAATCCATGAGTGTTTGCTGTGTGTCATCTTCAATATCCAATGTGAAGGTATCTTTGTCGATGGTTGTCACATCAAGTGTAAAAGAGGACTTTGTGATGTTCGTGATAAGCCCTTGAATGACAAGATGTTGCTTCTGTACATACAAAACGTTTGCAGTAACTTGATTTTCAATCATAGGGCCTGTAACGAGCGTAAACATGCCTTTTTCAAGGTCGGCAAGCTCCAGATCTCCCTCCTCACCGATTCCCGTTTTCTTGATAGTGGTGATGGTCTCATCTAGGCTTACTTTATACTCCACATCCGTATCAGTCTTGATCGTTGCAGTTGAATCTGTAACATCCTCAACAATACCAGCAATCATTTTTTTACTTTTCTTACTCATCTCCTGCACCTTTGTCTCGATGCGTTTTTTTAGAGATTCCACTGTTATGTCGAGCTTAGAAGTAGGGGTGGGTGTGGCAGATTCAGTAGCTGTCGGGGTGGGAGCCTCTACTGCATTCGTCGAAGCAACAAGTACGAAAGCATGTATGACGATCAGTACCAAGATGTATGTGATTTTTTTCATTGTTCGGGGACGTAATAAACTGTAACAGTTCGACTATCTATTGTCTTTCCAGCGTACGATGTAAGCCTAAGGGTGTTTTGTCCCTCAATAAGCGTGACATCTGTTTGAAATGAACCTGATGTGGATTTCTCAACAAACTCACCTGTTTCAGATTGAATAACGAGGAGTGAGTCATTTGGAGCTGAGCCTTTAAGAGTGATAGTTTCAGCAGAAACAACTGATTCGGATTCAGGTGTCGTAATCAGGAGAGGTGTGATTTCTTGTCCAGCGTTCGAAATTTTGGGAGTTACTGTGCCTTGGAGTATCTGAGAAGAGCTCTGTTGAGCTTGCTTTGTTTGCCAAAGTACGATTGCTCCTATGCTGACTCCAGCTAAAATGCCAAGAAAAATCGCAATGCCTGTTTCTTTTCTCATAACGTGTCCGTACATAGTACGCAACATGAGCGTAAATGTCAAACGCGAGAACCATGACTGGGTATGGCCTCCATTTGATATAATGCTCACTATGAACCATAGAGAACTCCGAGAAGCCTACATATCCTACTTTGTGGAGCGTGGCCACGTCTTGATACAGCCTGCGCCACTTGTTCTCAACACAGATGCAACAACGCTCTTCACAAGCTCTGGGATGCAACCTCTTGTGCCGTACCTTTCGGGTAGAGAGGTGCATCATGCAGGAAAGAGACTTGTTGATGTTCAGCCTTCAATTCGCACGCAGGATATTGATGAGGTGGGAGATACAAGCCACACAACATTTTTTGAGATGATGGGTAATTGGTCGTTGGGTGATTACTTCAAGGCTGAACAGCTTGCATGGAAGTGGGATTTTCTAACGCGTGTTGTTCGCCTGGATCCTGAACGTTTATATGTGACAGTATTTGAAGGTAATGATGAAGTGCCTCGGGATGAAGAATCTGCTCGCATCTGGAAAGAGCTTGGTGTTCAAGAAGACCACATTTTCTATTATGGAGTCCAGAGTAATTGGTGGTCACGATCAGGCGTGCCTTCTGCAATGCCTGCTGGTGAAATTGGAGGGCCAGATAGCGAAATTTATTTCAATTTTGGCACGGGTGCTCGAGGTGGTCCGGAAAGTGAGGATGATGAATATCTTGAAATCGGCAATTCTGTATTCATTCAGTATCAAAAGCGTGAGAATGGTTCCCTGAGTGAGCTTCCAGCACAGAATGTCGATTTCGGAGGTGGTCTGGAAAGACTGATGGCGGCCTGCCTGGATAACCCGGATGTCTTCTCGACGAATCTCTTTGAAAATGCAAGGAAGACGATCGCCGCTCTTTCCGGGAAACGGTATGGCGAGAATCCTGATGATACGTACGCGTATCGTGTCGTTCTTGATCATGTCCGGGCGGCTGTTTTCCTGATCGGTGATGACATCCTTCCCTCGAATAAGGATCAAGGATACTTCGTCCGCCGACTGTTGCGTCGGGCGGTTCGCTTCGGGGACATGCTCGGCATGGAGCAGGACTTCACCGCCCGGGTGGGCAGAGCATTCATCGATACCTATGCTTCGGCCTATCCGAATCTTGCCAAGAACACCTCTTCGATCGAATCCGAACTTTCTCGGG
>CAZPDN010000053.1:0-4759 GCA_964585435.1 uncultured Gammaproteobacteria bacterium | reverse complement strand
TAAGCGAGTTGGTAGAAAAGGCAAATTAAAGGCACGACCAGATGTTAAAAAGGCATATATTACCCTTTCAAAGGGTACTATAGACATTGCACCAAGGGCATAATATTTATGAAGACTCAACGATTTTCACGAACAAAGCCTCAGAAGAGTTTGATTACGATTCTGAAGAAACATTCAGGACGGGATAACACCGGTCAGGTTTCTGTGCGACATCAAGGTGGCCGACAAAAGAGATTCTACAGACTTATCGATTTCAAGCGAGACAAACGAGATATTGAAGGAACCGTTATGCAGATTGAATACGATCCAAATAGATCAGCACATTTGGCTCTCATTCAGTATGCAGATGGTGAAAAGCGATACATTTTGAAGCCAGAGGGATTAAAAGTTGGCGACACTGTCTTTTCAGGGGTTACGGACAAGATTCAACCAGGAAATGCTATGTTGCTTGCACATATTCCACTTGGTGTTCAAATTCATAACATTGAGCTATACCCTGGCAAGGGTGCTCAGATTGTGAAAACAGCAGGAAGTGCTGCAACCGTCATCGCCAAAGAAGGTGATTATGCAGACATCAAACTTCCTTCCAAGGAGGTGCGAAAAGTACTGCTTACCTGTTATGCAACTATTGGTCGAATTAGCAACATTGAGCACAAGCTTCGCAATCTCCGCAAGGCAGGCCGAAGCAGACTCATGGGTATTCGCCCAACAGTTCGAGGTGTGGCTCAGAATCCATCATCTCATCCACACGGTGGAGGAGAGGGTCGAAGTTCTGAGGGTATGCATCCAAAGACACCATGGGGTAAACCAGCTCGTGGTAAGCGTACACGCAAACATGCGTGGAGTGATGCCTTAATAGTTAAGTCACGACGTGCCTCAAAATAAAAACGTAAACATGGAAGTACGAGCCCAAATTAAATATGTTCGCATTTCACCCATTAAGGTGAGATTTCTTGTGGACAGTCTGAAAAGAATGTCAGCTCAGGTTGCACTCGACCACCTCGGTTTGAGCCAGCTTCGAACAGCAAAAGTGTTGTATAAAGCAATACAATCAGCTGTATCGAATGGAAAGATGCTTCCAGGCTTCGATCCCAAGAAGGCACAATTCAAAACATTAATGATTGACGAAGGTCCAGTACTTAAGCGCTACAGAGCAGGTTCACGAGGTATGGCTCGACCATATGTTCGAAAATCTTCTCACATAACAGTAGTTCTCGAACAAAAGGGACTCGAAATGGCAAAGAAGGAGCAGAAAACAGCACCAAAAATTGTAAAACGAGCAGATGTTCAAGCATCTGTGGCAGATACACAGGTACAGAAGGTTGAAAAGACACTCAAAGTAGCAAAACCAAAGAAAGTTCAAGCAAAAGCAGTTACAAGTAGACAGAGAACCACCAACAAGTAATATGGGTCAAAAAGTAAATCCAAACGGTTTCCGACTCGGCATCACACGATTGTGGGATTCACGATGGATGTTTTCACGAAAGAGTGATTATCGAGATGGCATTATGTCTGATATTAAAATCAGATCTGCTATTCTTGAAAAATTTAAATTCTCATTCGTTACACGTGTAGAGATTGAAAGAGCAATCAATAAAATTGTTGTTACAATCCACGCAGTAAAGCCCGGAATGATTATTGGACGCGGTGGAAAAGGACTTGAGGATGTAAAAAAATTAATTGTTGATATAATTGGATCTGAGAAGGTCAAAAATGACAAGCTCAAGATTGATATCAAGATTGAGCCTGTAAAGAAGCCATATCTCAATGCATATTACGTTGCTCATGATATCGCTTCGAAGCTTGAGAGAAATCTTCCACACCGTTCACTTGCACATCATGCTATTGAGCGAGTCATGGAATCTGGCGCAAAAGGAATAAAGATTCAATTGGGTGGTCGTATCCGTGGAGCAGCAATTGCTCGTAAGGAGAAGTATACCCAAGGCACAGTTCCCGCATCAACAATTCGAGAGGATGTTGATTATGCCGAAGTGCCTGCATTGACAAAGTCTGGATATGTAGGAGTAAAAGTTTGGATTGCCCGAAAATCAGAATAATAAGCGTATGTTGTTACAACCAAAGAAAAGAACATTTAGGCGAGAGTTTCGAGGAAGCTGGCGAAGTGTTGCTATAAAAGGCAATCATGTCAACTTTGGAACTCATGGTATCAAGAGTCTTGATAGTGGTTACATCACTGATAGACAGATTGAATCATGCCGAGTTGTTCTTGCTCGTGCAACGAGAAAGGTCGGACGATTTTGGATCCGCATCTTCCCGCACAAGCCATACACCAAAAAGCCCCCAGAAGTAACGATGGGAGCTGGTAAAGGGGATGTGTCGCACTATGTTGCCTCTGTGGCACCTGGCACTGTTCTTTTTGAATTCGAAGGTGTTGATGTGGAAACAACAAACAAGATTGCGAAAAACATATCATCCAAATTGGGAGTTAAAACAAAATTGGTTACGAAACACATATAACGTATGAAACTTAAAAATACTGAATCATTTGCATCTATGGATATGAAGCATCTGCAGGATGAACTTGTTAAGGCTCAGGATGAGCTTTCTCAAGCTTTACTCCAGCAAAGAATGCGAAATGCACAGGATGTAAGTGTTGTAGGAAAACTTAAGAAGAAAATTGCAGTTATTCAAACATATTTGACAGCTGTTCGTAAACAATCAGTAGTTACAACAAAATAATCATGGCAAAATCATTAACCGGCACAGTCGTATCAACAAAGATGGCAAACACAGTCGTTGTGTCTGTGGAGCGTGCATATCAGCACCCTGTGTACCAGAAGACAATTCGACGACACAAGAAGTTTAAGGCTCATGTTGATGCAGGAATGCAGGTCAATGATGGGGATGTGGTAGATATTGTAGAATGCAGACCACTTTCACGAGATAAGCGATTTAAAGTTTCCCAAGTTCATACACAATAAAACATGTTACAATTACGTTCCGTTTTGACGGTTGCAGACAACACAGGTGCGAAAAACGCATACCTTATTGGTATCCCTGGACGCGGTAATAAAAAGACCGCTTCTCTAGGAGATGTTATTACTGTTGTTGTGAAATCAGCTGATCCTTACGGTCAAGTCAAGAAGGGTGATGTTGCTCATGCTGTAGTTGTTCGAACCCGCAAGGAAGTTCGACGAAAGGATGGTAGCTACATTCGTTTTGACGACAATGCATGTGTTATTTTGACAAACGCAAAAGCTATGGATCCCAAGGGTTCACGATTTTTTGGACCTCTTGCTCGAGAAGTCAAGGATAGAGGATACAATAAGATTGCAAGTTTGGCAGCAGAGATTTATTAATCATGAAAATTAGAGTAGGCGATACAGTTCGAGTCATGGTAGGCAAAGACAAAGGCAAGGAGTCTGTTGTCGAGCGCGTCTATCCAAAGCAAAACAAAGTATTGCTTCAGGGACTGAATCAGTATAAAAAACACGTCAGAAAAAGTGAGCAATTCCCAACAGGAGGTGTGATCGAGGTTCCACGACCTCTCGATGCTTCGAATGTCATGCTGATTGCTTCTGATGGCAAAACTCCTACACGAGTTGGCTATATTGTCGAAGGAGGAAAGAAGTTCAGAGTAGAAAAGAAAACAGGAGAAAGAATTAAACCAGCAAAGAAATAGACTATGAAACTTAAAGAACTTTATACACAAACAGTTGCTCAGGAGCTCAAAAAGGAGCTTGGCATTGATAATGTCCATGCTGTGCCACGATTTTCCAAAATCGTTCTCAACGTGGGTGTCGGCGATGCTACAACAAATAAGAAAGCTATTGATAAAGTTGTTGAAGAGTTAACGCTCATTTCAGGACAAAAACCGGTCATTGCAATGGCTCGAAAGTCAGTTTCAGCTTTCAAAATCCGAAAAGGCCAGCCCATCGGAGTCAAAGTAACTCTTCGAGGTCAGAACATGTATGATTTTATGGAGAAGCTGTTCAAAATAGTTTTGCCTCGAATCAGAGATTTTAGAGGTCTTAATGGCACCAGTTTCGATGGACAAGGCAACTTAAATATCGGCATTGCTGATCAAACCCTTTTCCCTGAGATAGAGTATGATAAAATAGACAGGATTAGAGGAGTTGAAATTACTCTGGTCACAACAGCCCGAAACAATGAACACGCACGAAAATTGTGTGAAAAAATGGGATTGGTATTTAAAGACACATCAGATAAATAATCATGGCACGAAAAGCATTAATACAAAAGGAATTGAAGAAGGCAAAACTTGTTGCAAAGTATGCCGAACTTCGCAAGCAACTTAAAGCTCAGGGTGACTTCTCTGCGCTTGCTCAGCTTCCACGAAGCTCGAGTGCTACTCGACAAAGAAATAGATGTGGCATTACAGGACGACCCAAAGGATTTATGAGACGATTTGGTCTCTCTCGAATTGAATTCAGAGAGCGCGCACTCGGAGGCGAACTTCCAGGAGTTAAGAAGATTTCTTGGTAATACTATGTCACGATCATTACGAAAAGGCCCATACGTTGACGAAAAGTTAATGTTGAAGGTTATGAAACAAAAGGACACAGGAGACAAGTCTCCAATCAAAACATGGGCACGCTCATGTGATGTTGCTCCTGAATTTGTGGGACATAGATTTGATGTATATAACGGAAAGAAGTTTATAGAGGTATTTATTACAGAAGGAATGGTCGGACACAAGTTGGGCGAATTTTCACCAACTCGAACATTTAGAGGACACGGTTCAGTTACAAAGAGAACGATGACAAAGACATAGTGT
>CAZPDN010000052.1:0-4800 GCA_964585435.1 uncultured Gammaproteobacteria bacterium | reverse complement strand
TGATATACTTGCTTCAGTGAGATTGAGTGCTGATATGAAGGTTGCTGATCTTTCTGACGAGCAGGTTCAAATGCTCCAAGCTGCACTAAGTACCTACAAAATTGAAGGAGATCTTCGTGAAGAGGTGAGTGACAATGTCAAGCGAATGAGAGAGATTGGTGCATACAGAGGCACCCGACATGCTCGAGGACTTCCAGCACATGGACAAAGAACTCGATCAAATGGCCGTACACGACGAGGTAAGAAAAAGACAGTTGGATCATTTACAAAAGAAGATCTTGCACGCCAACAGCAAAACAAAAAGTAATCTATGGCAGTTAAAAAAGATAAAAAACAGGTAGAAAAGGGACGAGTGTATGTCACGGCAACGTACAATAACACACTTGTTACTGTGACAGACGACAAAGGACTTCCTTGTCTCAATGGTTCCTGTGGTATGTATGGATTTTCAGGTACACGTAAATCAACTCCATATGCTGCAACAGTGACTGTCCAGACAGTGTTGCAAAAGGCAGTCGATGAACACAACATGCGTGAAGTTGCAATCTACATCAAGGGAGTTGGTCCTGGTCGATCAGCTGCATTGAAAGCAATCAAAGCAATGGGAATCAGCGTTAACAAAATTATGGATATCACACCAGTTCCACACAATGGCGTGCGACCTCCAAAACAACGAAAAGGATAAATACTTATGAGATACATTGGACCTAAAAATAGATTAGCTCGTCGCGAAGGCGTCGATTTGGGACTCAAAACAGAGGGTTCTAAAGCACAGGCTAGCCTCATGCGTCGCATAGCTGTTAAGCCTGGTCAAAAGCCAAACTCACGGGGAAAGAAGCTCACAGAGTTCGGTCAACAGCTTCGAGAAAAGCAAAAGGTTCAGAGAACATATGGATTAACAGAGTCCGGATTGAGAAAGTACTTTGAAATGGCAAGCGCTCATATTGGAAACACAAGTCATTATTTCGTTCATTTGCTTGAATGGAGACTTGATAACGTGGTTTACAGACTTGGTTTTGCGCCTACACGCGCTGCAGCACGTCAGCTTGTAAATCACGGCCATTTCCAAATAAATGGAAAGAAAGCAAGCATTCCTTCAATGCAGGTAGAAATGGGAGATGTTATTACCTTCAAAAAGGACAAAACAAAAACCATTCCGTATGTGCAGGAAATGCTTTCCAAGAAAAACACCACATTACCAGTTTGGCTTGAACGTAAAGCTGATTCAGGTAAAGTTACTGGTGTGCCTGAGGTTGAATCAATCGGAAACGATGTCAATCTTCAAGCTGTTATAGAGTTCTATTCACGATAAAAAATATGTTGGTCCCAGATTTCGTTACGAAAACAATGGATGAGACGCATGATTATGCAAAGTTCGTGTTTACACCACTTCCAGCAGGATTTGGTAACAGCATGGGTAATGCACTTCGACGAGTTATGCTTTCTGCACTTGAGGGTGCAGCTATTACCTACGTCAAAATTAATGACGTGGTACACCCTTTCTCCACAATTGAAGGAGTCAAGGATTCAGGACTTGAGATGATTCTTAATTTGAAAGAATTAAGATTCAAGGCATCAGGCAAGGGGCCATTTACACTTACTCTTTCAAAGAAAGGCAAGGGAATGGTTACAGGAGCTGATTTTAAGGGTGATATTGAAGTGGTGAATGCCGATCAGTACATTGCTGAAATTTCTTCCCCAAAGGCTCACCTAGACATCGAAATTACTGTTGAGGTCGGGATTGGATACAGCCCATCTGAGGAAAAAGAGAAGGCTGCATTCGGAACACTTGCTATGGATACAGTGTTTTCACCTGTAAAGAGAGCTACATTTAAAGTCGAAGATGAGCGAGTTGGTCGAAAAACAAACTTTGATAAGCTTACGCTTGAGGTTTGGACTGATGGGTCAATCTCTCCAAAGGATGCCCTTGCTCAATCATCACACATTTTGGGATCTTTCTTCACCTATGCTATGTCTGGTGAAGACACGGAAGGTCGACCAGCAAAGAATGCAGACGGCTCAGCAGTCGCAGTTTCAGGTCAGGTTGACCCACATGTGTATGAGATCATTATCGATGAACTCGATTTGCCTACACGTGTTATCAACGCTCTCTTGAGAGAAAAGATTGAGACTGTTGGCGATCTTGCAGAAAGAGGTCAAGAAGCTCTTGTAAGCCTCAAAGGCGTCGGACGAAAATCAATTTCACTCATTGAGAAGGAAATTGAAAAGTTAGGAGTTGTGTTGGAAGATAAGTAATGAGACACGGTATCAAAAAGATTAAATTGACGAAGGGTCAGGATTCACATCAAGCAGCAATGCGTAAGATGTGTTTGAATTTCCTAAAGCATGGTCGACTTGATACCACGACAAAGCGTGCAAAGCTTGTGAAGGCACGAATCGATCGACTTGTTCACAAAGCTCAAAAGGCATCGAACGCTGATCGAAACGCACTTCTTAAAGCTCTTGCTCAA
This sequence comes from uncultured Gammaproteobacteria bacterium, assembly GCA_964585435.1. GTDB lineage: Bacteria > Patescibacteriota > Microgenomatia > UBA1406 > HO2-37-13b > 2-02-FULL-43-11-A. The sequence continues at coordinate 2,329 of CAZPDN010000052.1, read as the reverse complement.
AAAGATGTTGTTGAGAATCTTATCACATCTATCGCGCCTCGATACACACGCGTGAGCGGTTTCGTATCTATGAGAAAGCTCATGATGCGTGAAGGGGATAATGCGGATATGTCACGATTGAGCTGGGTACAAGCAGATGTTGAAGCATCAGCTCCTGCATCAGCTCCAGTCAAGAAATCTGCAGTCAAAGCTGTTGCACCAGAGAAACCAGCAAAAGTGACCAAATCAACTAAGGCTAAATCAGCTAAGGCTAAACCAGCAACGAAGAAAGTTTCAAAGAAATCAGCATAACTATGGCACACTTAACACACGTTACACCACGATCACGAAAGGAAGATGTTGCACGAAAGTGGCACCTCATTGACCTGAACGGAAAGGTTCTTGGTCGAGAAGTGACAGAGATTGCATCATTGCTTATTGGAAAGAAGAAAACCGACTACGAACCACATGTCGATGGTGGAGACTATGTTGTTGTTATTAATGCAAAAAATGTTGAAGTTACCGGTCGTAAAAACGAACAGAAGGTCTACACGCGCTACTCTGGATACCCAGGTGGTTTGCGAGAAGCGACATTCAAAGAAGTGATGCAAAAAGATCCCCGAAAAGTGATCTACAATGCAGTATCTGGAATGTTGCCAAAAAACAAGCTTCGAGCAGTTCGAATGACCCGATTATATGTTTTCACGGATAACACACATCCTTATTCAGATAAATTCTAATTATGGCACCTAAAACACATGCACAAACATATTATGAAGCAGTTGGTCGACGAAAGTCTGCTGTTGCTCGTGTTCGTTTGTATATGCAGAAGGCAAAATCAATGACTGTTAATGCTGATGTGAAAAAAGGTGAAATCATGATTAATGGCCTTCCAGTCACAGAGTATTTCCCTCGTGATACAGAAAAAAAGGCATACATGCTTCCTCTCGAGATTGCAGATGCAGCATCCCGTTTCGCTGTTTCCATCAAGGTTGATGGAGGTGGAAAACAAGGCCAGCTTGAAGCTGTGGCTATGGGACTTGCACGAGCGCTTGAGTTGGTTGACGGATCTCTTCGAGCCAAACTTAAACCTGAAGGACTTCTTTCACGCGATTCACGTGTTCGAGAGCGCCGAAAACCTGGAACAGGTGGACGCGCACGACGACAGAAGCAGTCACCAAAGCGATAATCTCGCCCTCATCTTTTGGGTGTTTAGAACGAGTTCATATCTTTACAGTGCTGTTTCTCTTATTGCGCTGTTCCTAAGAGATAGACAGCCTGCCAAGGCCTATACGCAGAGTAAAATGTTCTATCTTGTGTGACAGAACCATCCTTTTGAATGACTTTATATGTAAATGAAGACTTGGCTCCAGGTGCAGACCAATCTACTTGTTTTGTGACTCCTGCAGGCAGTGTGGGATCATCCTGATAGAGAGGACTTGGTGCTGGTCTGTGATCATATACTTTCGCATCTGATAGCTCTACAGTCCTATTATCCTTTGTTCCATAAAATTCAAATACAACAATGTTTTTTACCTGATCTACCTTGGATTGAATGAGTATGTGAGCAGGGGTGTCATTCTTAAATTTTAAGTCAACTGTTGGACTATAAATTGTTGCATCAAATCCGGGCTTGCGATCATTTTCATAATACTTCACCCGATAGGCATGTGCATGTCTTTCAATGATGGGTAAACCCGTATTGAGTGCAGCCCGAAAAAGAGTCGTGGAATTCTGGCATACTCCTCCTCCATCTCCGAGAACAGTTCTACCATCTTTGATGACATATGCGGTTTTATAACCCGTTGAGACAGAAACATCCCCTAGGAATCGATTATATGAAAATGTTTCTCCAGGAGGAATCAATACTCCATGGAACTTTGATGCAGATAGCACAACATTGTGCTCCCTTTCAGCAGATGATCCTGTGTAGTTGGAAATACCTTCTCCGATCTTTTCTTGAATGCCAAATGAATTCGTATCTGCTGTGCGGATGTTGGGTTTGAGGGGTGAGGTGTGCACGATAAAACGCGGTGCTTCAAGAGGGTTGGGATTGATCAGGTAGGTTGCGATGTCATCTCGAGTCTCTCGAATATCTATGCGCAAGCCATCCTTCTCGGGCTTAAAAGCAGTGACGCGATTGTTTTTGAATGTAAAAAGAGCGTCTTGTGCGGGAATTGAATATGTTTGATCTATTTCTGTGAGATACTCTTCAACAGGTGCCAAATCGAACATGGGCATGTGTGTAAAAGTAAAGGAATTGAGATTGTAAAGAGATCCAAGAATATGAAGAATACGACTTGGCAGGTGCGGGGTTCGCCCAATCATCATGGCCTGGTCTGATATCGTT
>CAZPDN010000051.1:833-4859 GCA_964585435.1 uncultured Gammaproteobacteria bacterium | reverse complement strand
TTACCATGTTCGAATTCAACCGTTTCTCCTTCAGCAAGGAGAAACACATCTCTATCATCATAATTCATGCGTTTTGCAAGAGAGCGATAATGTCGCTGGAATAGCACCGTGCCTCCAATTGGGATGAGGTATTTTGCACCGACCATTCTCATGAGCAGGAGCATGTCACCTTGGCTTCCGTGACCTGAAGCATGCAAGCCATCATGAACATCGCTATACTTTACATCAGCACCTAAAATATACAATTGCTCAATAAGCTCATTCACATTGTCCTCATTGCCTGGAATAGGATCTGATGAGAACACCACCTTGTCTCCTCGCTTGATGTGAACATATTTGTGGTCTCCAAATGCGATTCGCGCCATTGCAGAGCCGTATTGACCCTGTGCACCAGTTGCAATAATACACAACTGATGAGGCTTGTACTTACCAAGATTCTTTTCTTCTATGAGGAAACTTTCAGGAATAGGAAAGTAGCCCAAATCCTTGACGAGCGCTGTATTTGTAACAAGCGATCGTCCCAACAAGCAGATTTTACGATTAAACTTAACAGCAGCTTCTGCACATTGGCGGACACGAGAAATATTGCTTGCAAACGTTGTCATCACAAACAAACCAGTTGTTGTGCGAATTTCATCTTCAATTGTCTTTCCAACAGCACTTTCTGAATCTGTAAATCCAGGTCTATCAGATCCAAGAGAATCCGAGAGCAAACACAACACCCCTTCTTTTCCTGCCTTAGCAATTTCGTAAAAATCAGGTGCGTATCCAAATGGGGGAGTAAGATCCATTTTGAAATCACTGCCGTGATAAATTGAACCAGCAGGTGATTTTATCAAGATGTGTGTTGTGTCTGGAATGGAATGCGTTGCGCGTATAAACTTCACATCAAAATCACCAAGCATGTACGATTTGCGGAAATCAATGATCTCGACATTGAGCTTCACATTCATTTCTTTAGCCTTGTTTTGGACAAAAAGAGATGTGAGTTTTGTCGTATAGATGCGTGGCTTGCCAAGCTTATTGTAATGAAATCGAACTGCAGAAATGTGATCCTCATGAGCATGAGTAAGCAACATACCACGGATTTTATCTACCTTGTCTTCGAGGTAGGTGATGTCCGGAATCTCAAAATCGACTCCGAACTCAGCAACCTTTGGAAACCCAATCCCACAGTCTACGATCAGAATATCTTGAAGCTCATTGTTGTTGTACAACTCATACACATACATGTTCTTGGTGACACCCACGATGCCTCCAAGAGGAATGAAACGAAGTTTATATGACATAGAGCAAGTATACCAGACAAGATTGTCAATATGGGCTCAATATTGTGTTACCGCAAGGCTTTTTTCAATGCATCACGAGCTCTGTGGATGCGAGACTTGAGAACGCCCGTAGACTCTGAGTATTTTCGCTGAAGTTCAGGCACCGACCATCCTTCTCCTACATAAGAGAGTAAATCTGCTTGATGTGGCAGTATTCTGCGTAAACCATCGCTCAAGACTATCTGCATATCCGGCTCGGGCAATTGTGCTGGAAGTGCATCAAACAACTCTACACCTGCATATTCGAGAGAAGATAATCTTTTACCTCTGTGAATATCATGAATAAAGTTAATTATTGTTTGACGACAATACGATGATAATTCATATGAATTGTTGAACCGTACCCCATTTCGACATGCTATCATTATCCGAATACAAACCTCTTGCAACACATCTTCTAATGAATGTACAGCTTCTCCTCGCAAACGGGATTGGTATGATTGTGCAAGTTGTGGATAGAGAAACTCGTGAATATAGTTAACAAGCAATGTTTCAGCTTGAGGAGATTGAGATGACATTGCTTCTTTGAGGGAAAGAAACATAGTGTTTTGTTTCCGTTCCGGCCTGTCCTGTTCTACTCCTCTCATACCGCATGATACAATACTCATGTGAAAAAACAAGTCCAAACGCTGGTAGATGAGCGCATGTGGAACGCACTCGGAGAAGTCATCGATCCAGAGATGTACATATCTATCGTAGATCTTGGCTTGATCTATTCAGTCACATGCAAAGAAGAAACAGCGCATGTGACCATGACTCTCACCACGCTTGGCTGTCCGCTTTTTCCTGTGATAGAGCGCGATATTCAAGCGAAACTGCGTGCTATAGAAGGAATAGTAGCCGTTGTTGTAACCGTTGTATTCGATCCTCCATGGAGCGTGGAGCGCATGACTGAAAAGGGCAAAGCTCTCCTAGGCATCTAGGAGGGAAGGAATAGACACTCTCTTGAAATATTGATAGACTATGCTGAACTCATACGACAACATACGAGCCTAGCCATATCATCATCACTCTATGAACACCCAAACCCAGACAAACCACCCAAACAACATACACCCAAAGAAGATCCAAGCTCATCCCGTCGAAACCATTTCTTCCCCAGCTCAACCCAACTTTACAAAGCTACCCTTCGAACTTCTCGAGAACTACTTTTCACCTGGAGACTCACAAAAAGAACCACAGACCGATGCTCCAATCCAGCCACCTTCCCAAGATGCGCATCAAACACTGCATGATGCAGATCAATTGGCAGCTGTCCGAAAGCGCATTCTCGCTATCCAATCCGAAACACAACAGGCTCGAAAAATGATGGACAAAGCCGAGGAAGAACGTCACAAGGCTTTTTCTGATCTACAAGACACATGGCACCCTCGACAGAAAGAAGCATTCGTAGAACCACAGGGGAAAGTGACGGGCTTTGGAGCTAAACGAAAAAAAGCATCCACTATCTTACCAACATTGGAAACAAAGCCAACAAAAGGTAAAGGCTAGATGGTGATGTGTGTCTTGGTATACTATCCTCAACGGGATGTAGCTCAGATGGTAGAGTGCACGGTTCGGGACCGTGAGGTCGGCAGTTCAAGTCTGCCCATCCCGACACGCATGTTCATCTAGACCACATATACATTCTCAAATACATCAAAATCATGGAATCATCCACGTTAAACACATTTAAGGACCTACTGTATGCATCCAAGCGCATCCTTATCACCTCACATCATTCACCTGACTTCGATGCTGTGGGCTCTGCACTTTTCATGTTTAGAGCATTACAACAGATAACAATTGATACAGATGCACATATTCATGTGTGTATCGAAGGACCCATTCCAACGGTTTTCGATTATTTAGAAGATAGGCATGTCATATCCGATGACTCATTGCTTTCCAACATTCGCATGTTTAAGCCTGATTTACTTATCATGCTTGATGGGAGTACTCTCGATAGATTTGCTCGATCCGATACAGACATTGCTGAGATAGAAAGAACTCTCACCATGAACAAGATTCAAACTATCATTATTGACCACCATGAAAGAGATGAACTGCCTAAAACAGGTCTCTATCTCAACCCACCTAGCTCATCAACATCTGAACAAGTTTACATACTCATGTCACAACAGCTATCCATTCAACCCCAAAAGGGGAGAAATCCAGATACAGGACCATATGGCTCTGCCATGCTTGGCATCTTGGGAGACACGGGATACTTCCGCTATGAAAATCCTCATCATAGACAGACGTTTTCTGTGGTATCTGAATTGCTCGACAGAGGAGTTTCAATTGAAAATATATCCTTCCAAACACAAACATATTCAACTCAACACATGCTGATTTTTTCAGAGCTGACGCGAAATCTCAGACAAACGCAACTCTATAATTATTCATTTGTTTCAGACGAATTTTTCGCACAACATCTTCCATCGTTTGGCGGTGAACCATTCTTAGCCGCAGCTCGAATCTTTGCAAACTCATATATTCGTAACGTTACCCCACACTCATGGGGATTTGTCATGATTCCACACCCCTCGCTCAGAGGACACTATAAATGCCTCGTTCGAGCAGTCAAGGATTCAGTCGATACGACTGTTTTTACGCGATCATTTGGTGGAGGGGGACATAAAGCATCATCAGGCTTTGAAGTGCCTTCAAAGTCTCTTGAAGCGATTCTTGATCAAACACACGCATGTATTGAAAA
>CAZPDN010000051.1:538-823 GCA_964585435.1 uncultured Gammaproteobacteria bacterium | reverse complement strand
CTCAGATTCATTAGTATAAAGCATGCGACAACACGCACACCTCATTATCCTCAGTATCTTCTGCGGAGTCGTAACAGGCATGGGCGTATTCAATTTCGTATCTCCTCACCTCAATACCTCACGACACATCAATGACTACGCACCTGAAACCTATTCAGAAGCCATACGAACTCAAACTCCCACACCTACCCATCCAGCAGATTTCTGCCTCGATGTGCCTGTTCTGACATACCACCACATTCAGCCATTTGAAGAAGCGGATCCCAAAAACCAACGAGAACAGAC
>CAZPDN010000051.1:0-528 GCA_964585435.1 uncultured Gammaproteobacteria bacterium | reverse complement strand
GGCACATGAAAGCACTTAAAGACGCAGGATACACGTTCATTTCTCTCGACGAACTCACGGAAGCACTCATCACCAAGACACCCTTCCCCAAAAACTCAAAGCCAATCGCGATCACGCTCGATGATGGCTACCGAGATGCATTCGTTTATGCGTATCCAATTGCGCGAACACATACCATTCACCTTAACATTGGAATCATAACAGGCCTCACAGGCAATTCAGAACATCTCACCGTATCACAGATGCGCCAGCTTCAGGATTCTGGACTTGTTTCTCTCTATAACCACTCATGGTCACACATGAATCTTTCATCAGCATCCCACAAAGCCATAGATGCTCAAGTATCGATGGCACAAAAGCATCTCAAAGAGTGGCTCGGCATCGACAATTCAGTCATAATCTATCCCTATGGCGTCTCGGGTGAATATGTGCGCTCTATTCTTCCAAAGCAGGGGATACGAGGAGGATTTGAACTATCGCTTTCAGAAAAAAGCACGAAACAATGTTTGTCCCGTATCTATCAACTTC
>CAZPDN010000050.1:3113-4871 GCA_964585435.1 uncultured Gammaproteobacteria bacterium | reverse complement strand
CGCAACACCTCATTGACAAGCTGGGACATAGAGGATGATTGTGAGTCTAGAAGATTAATGGTTCCAAATGCGGAATTCGAAGCGTGTGTATCAATGTTGATCACAGGCACTGCCTGAAAGACTTCTTTGTTGTATTCATACACATCTCCCAGTGCTGTGAGACCAGGGATATAGAGCGTAATGATCGCATCTACTTTTCCACCCATATAGGTAAATTGGACATCTGACGTTTGGATTTTCTTGACGGATGATTCAGGTGTTATGATCACATTAAGCATGCCATCTTCAATTGTGTACGACACATTATCTATGCCTTTGCCTTCGTATGGCACGGAAACTTTAATCACGTTTCCCTCAGCACCAAATTCATGTGAAAATCCCTCAACGCCTACGAGAGAAATGGAGGGATCAACACCTGCTGATGCAACAAGAGATGCCAACTTGCCTTCCTGACGAATAGCTTCGGCCAGAGCCAAGGCTCCAGCAACAACATCGAGCGGAGATTGAGCGGGTATACAAATAACGAAAGAAGAAAGGTCACGAATGAGTTTAATTACATCAGCAACAGCTGACTGGGAAGGGGTAACGCCTGCCGTCATATACTATAAGATTTTACTACATCACCCTCTTTTACGTCAATATCAGGATCAAGGACTATACCACCCTCATCACCCTTTTTGAGGGTTGTAACTGTCGCAGCACGCTGTTTAATAGAAACAATCAGCGCTTCGTCTTTCATCGCGCCATCGCGATACACTTCTGCTCTATCATGCAAATCAAACTTTCCCTTCGAGAGCTTTACACCAACAACCTTCGTTCCTTCGATTGTAAATAGTGCTCGTACTTTTCCTTCACCCTTAAACGTGCGCGCACGCTCATCTTTTTCCTTCAGAAGCTCAGAAACTTCTTGTAAATCCTCAAGAAGGTTATAGATAATGTTATAAGTCTTGATAACAACCTTCTCCGTTTGCGCAACCACCTCGACAGCCTTAGAGGCTTGAGTAGCAAATCCAATGATTATCGCTCCTGACACCTTTGCCAGAAACACATCAGATTCTGAAATATCTCCAACAGAACTGAGGATAACCTTGATGTTGTCATTCTTGTGTAGATTGGGAACAATAGCTTCGAGAGATCCTTGGCTTTCTGCTCGGAGTATGATGTTTAATTTTTGATCTGTTTCTTTCTTGAAGAATTGCGCAAAAGGGTCTTGTTTTTCAACATGTGCTGTAACAGCTTGCTGTTGAGGTGTTCGAGAAAGCATGGAACCCACGCTTGGGGTTGATTTGAAGCCTAAAACTGCAAATGGCATGGAAGGTTTCACCTCATTCACACGAGCACCTGTATCTGTGATGAGAGCTTTAACCTTTGCTTCACTGTCACCAGCATATATGGTCTCACCCACTTTGAGAAGACCATTTTTGATGATACACGAGACGGAAATGCCTGCTTTCTGCTGATGCGTTTCAACAACATATGCCTCAATATCTGCTTCCGGATCATAGGACAATCCAGCATCTTCTGCCATAAGGAGCAAAGATTCAAGCAAATCCTGAATACCTGTTCCCTTCATGGCAGAAATGCCCACAACAGGCACATTACCACCATACCCATCCGCATACACGCCGTACTGTGCCAAGTCAGACTTTACTTTTTCTGGGTTGGCGGTAGGCATGTCCATTTTGTTGAGTGCAACAATGTATGGAATCTTTGCCTCGTGGATATGTGAAATTGATTCAATTGTTTGGGGCTTCACAG
>CAZPDN010000050.1:0-3103 GCA_964585435.1 uncultured Gammaproteobacteria bacterium | reverse complement strand
ATAAGAATGGCGATGTCCGCGATCGAAGCGCCTCGGACGCGAAGTTTTGAAAACGCTTCATGACCTGGAGTGTCAATAAAGGTGATAGTGTCTATATAGTGTCCAGGTAGGCTAAGCTTTGCTTCATATCCACCTATGCCCTGGGTAATCTGCCCTGCTTCTTTATCCGCAATGCGACTTTTTCGTATGTAATCGAGCAAAGTTGTTTTTCCGTGATCAACATGACCGAGAACAACAACCACAGGTGCTCTGTGTTGTGATGCCATATGGGTATTTATGCTTCAGCAGGAGCAGTATCTTCGGCACTTTCAGCCGAGGCTGATGAGGAAGCTCCTTCCTGCACGATGTCTATTTCGTAACCAGTCAATCGAGATGCTAGTTGAACATTGATACCATTTCGACCAATTGCCAATGGTGCTTGATCGACCATGACCTTGACAGTTGCTCTTTTTTCCTTCTTATCGAGCTCGATATCAAGAATCTCTGCAGGAGAGAGTGCTTCTTTGATGTATTGAGTATCATCAGGACTAAACTGAATGATATCAATTTTTTCAGAACCTCCAAGCTCATCTGTAACAGATTTGACTCGAATACCCTTTTGCCCCACACATGCACCAACTGGGTCAACACCCGTTTGGCTTGAATAGACTGCGATTTTTGTGCGCTCACCTGATTCTCGAACAACACCCTTGATTTGGACTGTTCCAGCTTCGATTTCAGGCACTTCTTTGGAAAACAACTGCTTCACAAGTTCACTGCTGGAACGAGAAACAATGATGCGTGAATTGCCATAGCTATCCTCTCGGATTTCCAGAATATACACCATAACGGCATCGCCGAGGTGATATCGCTCTATTCTGATCTGTTCTTCAACAGGGAGCAGAGCTTCAGCCTTACCCAAATCCACAACTACATTTCGACCTTCAAAACGGATTACTCGTCCCTTTATCAAGGTGCCGACTTGTCCTGTGAAATGTTGAACGATGTGTCGCTTTTCAGCTTCTCGAATCTGTTGCAGAATGACTTGACGAGCTGTTTGTGCAGCAATTCGTCCAAAGCCGGGAGGGGTAATGTCTTTGTCGTTATCAAAAATGTGCATTTCGCCAGATTGTTCATTCAGCTCAACGCGTAGAGTTTCTTCTGCGTCAGTCTCTTCTTGAGAAAGAGATTCAGGCATGTAGTCTTTTTTGTATGCAGCCAAAACAGCTGTCTTGATTGACTCAAGAACATCGCTTGCGGAAATACCGCGCTCGGAAGCAACTTGGTTAAGTGCGAGGAAAAATTCGCTTTTGATGACTGCCATAGTGCCCAATTTTAGCACAATCAGAGCTATTCAGCAATGATATTTTGTGGCTTGCCATCAATGAAGGCGTGAATATTGTCGAAAGTCGTACGCAATATACGCAACCGAGCCTCTGTACTGTTGAATGCGTTGTGGGGCGTTATAACAACACGCGGATGCTTGAGTAGTATATGATCTATGACAAGATTTTCGTAGTCAACTTTCTTGCGATAATGAGAAGAAATCAAGTCTGCCTCCTCTTGAAACTCAACTTCATTTTCGAGCACATCCAACCCCACTCCCCCCAGGATACCCTGCTCCAGAGCTTCCAACAAGGCTTCAGAATCTACCAAACCCCCTCGTGCAGTATTGATGAGAAAAGCCCCCTTCTTGATGTGTTCAATCGTCTTACTGTTGATGAGGTGGTGCGTCTGAGGCAAGAGTGGACAATGAAGAGTAATAATGTCTGACTTCCCCAATAACATTTCAAGTGATGGAGCATACTCAAACTCGTATTCCTGTGCCATAGAAGCATCCTGAGTTCGGGTAAACACAAGCACATTCATGCCAAATCCCTTTGCAATCTTCATAACCGCCATACCAATTTCACCCAATCCCACAATGCCAAGTGTTTTTCCAAAAAGATCTGTTCCCTGCAGACCAACAATGTGGAACTGGCCATCATGCTTGGTGCGATAAATCGCATCATACAGCTTTCGCGTGAGAGTCAGAATGAGTCCAAAGGTATGTTCTGCGACGGTGTGCTTGCCATAGCTTGGGACATATGAGGCGACTATTTTTCGACGTGTGCAAACCCCCGTATCAATATGATTGAATCCCGTCGATCGCGTCGCAATCATCTTGAGATGAGGAAGCGCATTGATAATATCGCACGAAAGATCAGATGTGTGGAATGTCGAGACCACATGAAAATCCTTGTAAATATGGACGTTTTCACTGCTTAATCGATCCGTCACAAGCTCAGCCGTGGGGAATTCTTTGTGAATATACGGCTTAGCCCAAGGATCTACATCGAAGAAGACAACTTTCATATCTTATGCTATAATTTCGGAGCCGAGATTGCAACCAGGGGTGGCGGAGTGGTCAATCGCACGAGACTGTAAATCTCGCGACTTATGTCTACGTAGGTTCAAATCCTACCCCCTGGACTTAGACTGTGATACTCAAAACTATCTAGAAACTGAATGAATTTCTTTCTACCCCGTGATACAACTTACATATGAATAAGGCAGTAATCTTTGATATGAACGGTATCATTATTGATGATGAACATGTTCATGAACTTGCTTTTCAGAAGGTCTTAGAGGAATTCGACATCCATCTCACTCATTTAGAGTATGTTTCAGTATTTGCAGGACGAACCGATCAAGCAGGTTTTGAAAGCATTGCCTATAAATATGGTATCAAACTGCCAATAAATGAACTCTTGAGAAAAAAGGCTGATCTTTACTTAAGTCTTTTCCCTGAAAACAAAAAAACATATCCTGGAGTCATTGAATTAATCCATATACTATCTGAAAAATTTGTTCTCGCATTGACATCAAGTTCTACTCGAAAAGAAATAGATCTCGTACTTAATACATTTGAAATACAAGATAAGTTTAGGTTCATCGTATCTGCTGAGGATATAAGTCACGGCAAGCCTGATCCTGAACCATACCTCATAACGTCTAAACAGCTAGAAATACTCCCTGAATTTTGCGTAGTCATTGAAGACTCAAAAAGCGGAGTGCGATCTGCTATTGATGCTGGCATGAAATGTATTGGAGTTACTACAACCCATGAGCCAGGGGCTCTACA